>CBFIDS010000013.1:0-36911 GCA_965661435.1 Roseivirga sp. | reverse complement strand
TCATCGTATGATTCACTCATAAAGGACATTAACTTACTCATAGGTTTTACTCCTTAATTTGCACGGGTGGTAAGATTCGAACTCACGACCTTTGGTTTTGGAGACCACTGCTCTACCAACTGAGCTACACCCGTGTATAATCGAGACTCATTTAAATACCTGAACCTCTGTATTTTACATCAATTAATTTAATTTTTCCTTAAGAAAAACAGTAGTGCAGCCGATTGAATACTGACCCAAAACGGGCTGCAAATGTAGACAAAATTGACAAACGAAACAAACGCGCTTCCGAAAATTTCGAAAGCGCGTTTGATGTTATTTATTTTATCTAATAGTGATTAGTCAAGAATCTCAGTAACCTGACCCGCACCAACAGTTCTACCACCTTCTCTGATAGCGAATCGAAGTCCTTTTTCTAGAGCAACAGTATTGATCAAGTTTACTTCGATAGTTACGTTATCACCTGGCATTACCATTTCGATGTCAGACGGAAGCATGATCTCACCAGTAACATCAGTCGTTCTTAAATAGAACTGAGGACGGTACTTGTTAAAGAATGGAGTATGACGTCCACCTTCTTCTTTTGAAAGAACGTAAACCTCTGCTTTAAAGTGAGCGTGAGGAGTTACAGAACCCGGCTTACAAATAATCATACCTCTTTTGATATCAGCTTTCTCGATACCTCTAAGAAGAAGACCAACGTTATCACCAGCTTCACCTCTATCTAAAATCTTACGGAACATCTCAACACCCGTAATTGTAGATTTCATGTTCTCAGCACCCATACCGATGATATCAACAGGGTCACCTGAGTTGATCACACCTCTTTCAATTCTACCAGTAGCAACAGTACCACGACCAGTGATCGAGAACACATCCTCTACAGGCATCAAGAAGTCTTTGTCAGTTAAACGCTCAGGAAGTGGAATGTAGTCATCTACAGCAGCCATAAGCTCTGTAACTTTTTCTACCCACTTATCTTCTCCGTTCAATGCACCAAGTGCAGAACCTTGAACAACTGGAATATCATCACCTGGGAATTCGTAGAAAGAAAGAAGTTCTCTTACTTCCATTTCAACAAGCTCTAGAAGCTCTTCATCATCCACCAAGTCAACTTTGTTCATGAAAACAACAAGTGCAGGTACACCTACCTGACGAGCCAAAAGGATATGCTCTCTAGTTTGAGGCATCGGACCATCTGTAGCCGCAACTACAAGAATAGCCCCATCCATTTGGGCTGCACCAGTAACCATGTTTTTCACATAGTCAGCGTGACCTGGACAGTCTACGTGTGCATAGTGTCTGTTTTCAGTCTGGTACTCAACGTGAGAAGTGTTAATTGTAATACCTCTTTCTTTTTCTTCAGGAGCATTATCAATTGTAGAAAAATCTCTTAGTTCAGCAAGACCTGCGTTTGCTAGAACTGTAGTAATCGCAGCAGTTAAAGTGGTCTTACCGTGGTCAACGTGACCGATAGTACCAATATTAACGTGCGGCTTGGAACGGTCAAAGGTTTCTTTAGCCATGTTTGAAAATTAGTTAATATTAATGTTTATATAATTCTAAATAAATGTACTCACTCGAGTACTTCATTCTCTAAATAAATAGAGCCAATGACGAGATTTGAACTCGTGACCTCTTCCTTACCAAGGAAGCGCTCTACCCCTGAGCTACATCGGCTAAAATGATTTAAGCTGCAAGTCATTAACTCTTAGCTTAAACACTTGAGCCATTTCTAGCAACCCAAAAGTTGAGCGGGTGACCAGGTTCGAACCGGCGACCTACAGCTTGGAAGGCTGTCGCTCTACCAACTGAGCTACACCCGCTTGTTCAAATCCTAACTCTCAAGTTCCAAATTCCAAAATTGGATTTTGTCCATTGATGATCAGTATTTGACGCTTTGTGGGGGGAGAAGGATTCGAACCTTCGAAGTCATAAGACAACGGATTTACAGTCCGTCCCAGTTGGCCGCTTTGGTATCCCCCCGTACAATCTTTTTAAGAACGTATTTATTAGCCTTTCCGCGAAAGGGAATGCAAAATTAGACCCTTTTTTATATTATTCAAACATTTGCCACAAAAAGATAACCCAATTTGATACCTGAGTTAAAATCATTGTTTTTCGTACTCAACAGCCCTTTTTACTCAGATTTAACTTTGCCCAAACTCTTAGGCTCTTAGCCCTTTTCGAATTAAAATAGTTATCTATATTTGTGCAATTTGTAGCAATAGGAATCTCAAGGGAATTGCTATCAAACAGAACAAACCATAATTCATGTACCAAACAGAAACTGCTGGCGGAGATCAGGTAGAAATATCTTTCGAGAATCAAGAGCTTCGTGTCAATGGTTCCCCTTTCAAATGGACCGTTTCAAAAGAAGGACGCAAAAAGTATTTAGTCTTAAAAGACCATAAGACGTTTAAGTGCGAGATCGTCAATATTGATTCTATCACCAAGTCTGCAGAAATAAAGGTGAACAAGACCATCTATAAGATTGAGTTGAAAGATAAAATGGATATTCTACTTGAGAAGATGGGAATAGATATGTCTGCAGTCGCAGCGGTCAATGACTTGAAAGCTCCAATGCCGGGATTAGTTCTGGACATTTTAGTTGAAGAAGGTCAAGAGATACATAAAGGAGATCAACTGATTGTATTAGAAGCAATGAAAATGGAGAATGTCCTGAAAGCCGAGGGAGATGGAATTATCAAATCTATTGAGGTTAACCAAGGAACAAGTGTAGAAAAGAATCAGATACTTATAAATTTTTAGTGAATGGCTTATAAAAGGATCTTACTCAAGCTAAGTGGTGAAGCCCTTATGGGGGAACAGAGTTATGGAATTGACCCTGCTCGTTTAGAGCAGTACGCAGGTGAGATTCAAAAAGTGAGAGATCAAGGAGTGGAAATCGCTATTGTTATTGGTGGCGGTAATATCTACAGAGGCGTACAAGCAGAAAGATCAGGCATTGATAGAGTTCAAGGTGACTATATGGGCATGTTGGCTACCGTCATAAATGCAATGGCTATTCAAAGCACTTTAGAAAAGCACGGCATGTATACCCGACTAATGTCAGGAATCAAAATGGAAGCAGTTTGTGAACCATTCATTAGAAGGCGAGCCGTAAGGCATTTAGAAAAAGGCAGAATAGTGATCTTTGGAGCAGGAATAGGCAATCCATATTTCACTACAGATTCAACTGCCAGTTTAAGAGCTATTGAGGTTGAAGCAGATGTTGTATTAAAAGGTACGCGAGTTGATGGTGTTTATTCTTCCGATCCTGAGAAAGACAAAAATGCAGTTCGCTTTGACAATCTTAGTTTTAATGAAGTAATTCAAAAAGGATACAGTATAATGGATATGACAGCATTTACGCTATGTCAAGAAAATAATGTTCCCATTATCGTATTTGATATGAATAAGCCAGGCAACCTTGAAAAGTTGATCTCCGGAAAAGAAAAAGTTGGTACTTTAATCAGTTAATATAAAATCATGGAAGAGATTGAAATATGTCTAGCCGCTGCTAAGGAAATGATGGAAAAGGCAGTTGGCCATACAAAAATGGAGTTAACAAAGATCAGAGCTGGAAAGGCGATGCCGAGTATGCTTGATGGTCTGATGGTTGAATATTATGGTACTCCAACTCCAATCAATCAAGTCGCATCTATTTCTACACCTGATGCCCGCACCATCTTCATCAAACCTTGGGAAAAATCTATTATTGCCGATGTAGAAAAGTCGATCATCACGAGTGACCTAGGCTTTAATCCACAAAACGATGGTGAAAACATTATCATTAATGTCCCTCAATTAACTGAAGAAAGAAGGATTCAATTGGCTAAGCAAGCCAAGGGTGTAACCGAAGAAGGGAAGATCAGTATTAGGAATGCTAGGAAAGATGCTAATGATGAGCTAAAAGGTCTAGATGGTGTTTCGGAAGATCTAGTTAAAGACGCTGAAGATGAGGTACAATCTTTGACTAATAAGTTTTCTCAAAAAATGGATGAACTCCTAGAGCACAAAGAAAAAGAAATCATGACGGTCTAAAGAAAGGAAGGCGACTCAATTAATTTGTCGCCTTTTTTATTGAACACACGCCTACAACAATTCACACCTCCTCTCACCCGTTTCATTTCATTTCCATTTTAACGTTGCATTTTCTTATCTAGACTTGTGGTATAGGTTTCTATCAAAGCCATATATTCATGTTTTGTATAATTAATAATTCTAAGTAGATTTGTTTTTTATACATTTAGTGAATTAATATACAGAAGTATGAAAGGAACTAATCTAGGGGAGTTCGAAGAAATAGTATTACTGACCATAGCAGCACTCATAGATGACGCCTATAGCGTTGCCATTTGTGAAGAAATAGAACGGGTTACAAACAGACAGGTCAAACTGAGCGTAGTCCATGCTGTTTTGAATAGGTTGGCAGATAAGGGCTATGCAAAGTCTCATTTAGGTGAACCTACAAAAGAAAGAGGAGGAAGAAGGAAAAGGTTCTTCACTGTGACTCATGCAGGTAAAGTCGCCCTTACCCAAGCAAAGGACCAAAGAGATGAACTTTGGAATTTGATCCCAAATTTTGATCTCAAAGTAGTTTGAGTAAAAAGGAGGACATACCACCCCGTTGGGCCGACAAGCTTCTAGAATGGTATTGCAAACCAGGCCTATTTGAAGATCTTCAAGGTGATCTTTATGAGCATTTCGCTAAACACATTAAAGAGAAAGGGAGAAGAAAAGCACGTTGGATCTTCATTATGAATGTGATCAAGTTTTTCAAACCCTATACGGTCAAAAATCTCAATTTTCTGAATCAATTAACTCAATTCATCATGTTTAAAAATTACTTCAAAACATCTATCAGAAGCATAGCCAGAAATAGGCTCTTTTCTGCAATCAATGTATTCGGACTGGCGGTCAGCATGTCCGTTTGTTTGTTAATGATCTCAATTTATGCAGAGATCAATGAATATGACAAATTTCATGAGGACGTAGAAAATCTCTACCGAATCAATAATATTCAACAATACATGGAGAGGGATCCTAACCGCTTTGCCTCCACTTCCCCACTGTTGGCAATGAGAATGAAAGAAGAAGTCCCTGGCTTGGAGCATATCACACTTCTTCGAAGAAATGCTGGTGGAGATGCAAAAGTGGGTGAAAACACACTTCCTATAAACGGATTCTTTGCAGACCAAGAATTTTTCGATGTACTCACATTTGGTCTAATTCGGGGTAATCAAAACACAGCATTAGAGGAGCCCAACAGTATAGTTATTACGGAAGCTACGGCTGAAAAACTCTTTAAAGAACAAGACCCACTAGATCAAACACTAACAGTGAACAATGAGGATTATACTGTTACTGGAGTTGTAAAAACACCCCCCTTCAATTCTCACTTAAAATTTGAAGCGCTTATTTCCATGTCTACTCATTTTCAAGAAAGAAGTGAAGAAAGTGAAGGAGACGAATGGATGACGTTTAACGATATGTGGATGTACCACATTTACTTCAGGCCAGAGGAGAATGTCACTATTGAAGATATCCAAGCAAGGCTTGATATGATTTCCGATGAAGAGAATGAAAAGATGGAATTCCTTAAAATTACCACAACCATCGAACCAGTAACTGATATAATGACAGGGCCAGTGAATATCTCAAATCAAATTGGTTTTGTTTTCGGAAAAGAGATTCTTTTAGTTCTCGCAGGACTTTCATTGATAGTTATCCTTTCTGCCGCTTTTAATTATACTAACTTATCCATTGCACGCTCGCTAAGAAGATCCAAAGAAGTAGGTATTAGAAAAGTGGTTGGAGCGAAAAGAGGTCAGGTATTCTCACAGTTCATTGTTGAGGCTTGTATTATCTCATTTGCTTCATTGATAATCTCCTATTTCCTTTTCTACTTGATCAAACCTTTATTTCTTCAAGTCAATCCTGATATTCAGGAAATGGTTAAACTGAATACCAGTATGAATCAAATCTTCTATTTTATTGTCTTTGCCTTGATTGTCGGCTTTATGGCAGGATTCTTACCAGCATCATTCTTATCCAAACTCAAAGCGATCAGTATTTTAAAAACAACCTCAAATACTAAAGTTTTTTCAAAAGTTGCCTTAAGAAAGACGTTGATCGTTATTCAGTTCACTTTATCCTTATGCTTCATAATTGCCGCAAGTATCTCACAAAAGCAGTTTAATTATGCAATGAAATACGACCTAGGATTTGATACGGAAAACATACTGAATATCCGCCTTGAAGGAAATGACCCTGCCTTAACCGAAGCTATGCTAGAGAAGATCCCTGAAATTGAAAGCATGGCAAGAGTCTCTCATGTTTTAAGCGTTGGAAGCACCTATGGCACTCAAATGTTTAGTGAGGACAAGCTTGACTCCGGAACAGTTTACTATTCAAGTATAGATCATAATTACATTCCAATGATGGGGCATGAGTTTTTAGCGGGAAGCAATTTTTTGAAGAAGGATAAAGTTAACGAGGAAGAAAGCATCATTCTGAATGAGTCAGCGCTGAAAAAATATAGACTCGGCACACCTGAAGAAGCGATTGGGAAGATTGTAGAATTTGATAACAAAAATCTGATGATCTCAGGAGTTGTTAAAGATTTTAATAATCAGACCATACTCTCAGAAATTCATCCTTTTGCTTTTAGACATCAGCCTGAAGATGCTTACGTCCTTAGCTTAAAGATACAATCGGATGATATGTTAGCGACAAGAGATAAGATCAAAGCGGCTTGGGAGGAGTTCGATCCAATACACGAATTCAATGCTTCCTTTTATAAGGATCGATTAGAAAGTGCATACAAAGAGTTCTCTATGTTAAGTACCATAATAGGATTTCTGGCTTTCTTAACCATATGCATTTCTACGCTAGGCCTACTGGGAATGGGTGTTTACACTGCAGAAACTAGATTAAAAGAGATCAGCATTAGAAAAGTTTTGGGAGCATCTGAAAAAAGTCTTATCAAGCTATTATCTAGGAACTTCATGCTGCTTTTGGTTATTGCCTCAGCGATCGCATTACCTATTACTTATTTTATTTTTGATTCAATGATCCTAGCAGATCAAGCTTACCGAGCTCCAATAGGTTTTCTAGAGCTTTCAATAGGTGTAATCATTATCTTTGTGATCGGCCTCTTAACCATAGGCTCGCAGACATGGAAAGCTGCTAAGGCTAATCCAGCTCAGACATTAAGAATGGAATAAATGGAAATAACCAAAGCAAAAAGCCCTGACGGAAACGTCAGGGCTTTTTGTTCGATTTATGATGATCACACACTGGACCAAGCCTTTTGACCTGGCTCAAGCGGAATACATCCTTCATATTTCACCGGTATAGGGTCGTAACGCATTACGGTCTCTCCTACTAATTCACTGGTGAAGTAACTTTGGAAGGTGGAATCAACAACCTGTGTCACAAAGTATGTTTCTAAGAACTCATTCGACTTTTCGCCATCTTCGTTCATCCCACTTCTTAGATCTCTGAGCATCTCTGGACTATCTTCATACTTCTTAAAGTAAGAATTGATAACATCAGTCATTTGTTCTGTAGTCGCATCTTTAAACTTCACTTCCTGATCTGCGTTAAAGTTATCTACAAAAACTCCCATACCTTTCTTGAAGTAATCGACTTCCTTATTGGTACTTAAGACGGAAAGTGCTTGATCTAAATGATTGGCAACTCCGGCTTCAGTGGCTCCGGGTGTAGTCGTTTTTGGACAAATGCCTTCACAGATCTTCTCCAATTGGGCGGCTTCCTGTGCTGTCATTGAAACGGGCACCCAATCTACTGAAGCTTGTGGGGAGCAACTTTGCAGTGCTCCGAACAACATACTAGAAGAAAATATGGCTGCTGAGCCAAATCCTAAATTTCTAAGTGCTTCTCTTCTTTCCATAGTTTAAATGTTTCCTTTTTTCAATTGATCTGCCGCATAGTTCGCAGCCCTTGCTGTAAACGCCATATAGGTCAAAGATGGATTCACACAAGACGCTGAGGCCATAAATGCTCCATCAGTCATAAACACATTCTTACAAGCATGTACTTGATTCCATTTGTTGACTACAGATGTTTTTGGGTCCCTACCCATTCTAGCAGTTCCCATTTCGTGAATACCTAAGCCCATATTTGGTCCATTGTCATAAGTACCAACATTTTTAAAACCGGCAGCCTCTAGCAATTCAGCTCCAGCTGATGCCATGTCTTTTCTCATTTCATATTCATTGTCATGGAAGTTAGCTGCATCGAATCTCATTTGAGGTAAACCCCACTGATCCATATTGTCATAATCTAAGTACATATAATTCTTGTGCTGAGGAAGGATCTCCCCAAAACCACCAATACTCATACTCCAAGAACCGGGCTCCATGGCTTTATCTTTAGCCATTCCACCTACTCGTTCCTCCAAGCCTAAGTTTCTACCCCAACCTTGTCTGCTGGCACCCCCTTGGTAACCATAACCACGATTGAAATTAGGCATATTAGAACTTCCACCTAGGTTTCTAAAGCGAGGTACATAAACACCGTTTGCTCTTCTACCTTTATAATATTTATCCTCATAGCCTTCTACCTGAGCATAAGCTCCCACTCCAAGATGGTGGTCCATGATGTTGTGCCCTAATTCCCCACTATCATTGCCTAGTCCGTTTTCAAATCTTGAAGATTTAGACTGAAGTAAAATACCAGCAGAGGCCATAGCTGAAGCACACAGGAAAATTACTTTGGCGTAATACTCTGTAGATTCTTTAGTGTTCTGGTCAATTGCCCTTACACCAACAGCTTTACCGGTGCTATCATCATACATTACTTCATGAACGATGGCGTCAGTTTGAACGGTGACATTTCCTGTTGCAACCGCTGCAGGAAGTGTAGAAGACAGACTCGAGAAGTATCCACCATAAGGGCAACCTCTCATACATCTATTTCTCATCAGACATTGACTTCTTTGACCTGGGTTTTTATGGTCAGGATCATTGATGTTCAATGGCTGAGTTAGGTGTGCTGTTCTACCGATGGTCACCCAACGATTATTCCACTTGCTCTCAACAGCTTTCTGAAAGTCTTGCTCAACACAATTCATCTCCATTGGTGGCAAGAACTGACCATCAGGCAATTGCTTGAACCCTCTATTTTCACCACTTACCCCTATGTATTTTTCAACATAATCGTACCACGGCTTAATGTCTTTATATCTTACTGGCCAATCCACTCCTATGCCTTCTTTCTGATTGGCTTCAAAATCAATATCACTCCATCGATAACTTTGACGACCCCATGTGATTGACCTCCCACCTAAGTGGTAACCTCTCATCCAATCGAATCTAGTATCTTCTTGATAAGGATGCTCACTATCTTTTACAAAGAAGTGTCTGTGAGCTTCGGCTGTTGTATAGCCTGTTCTGTTTTGTTTAGGGTAGTCTTTCTCAATAACTTCAGGAGGTGTTTTACCTCTGTTCGGGAGGTCCCAGGTGTCCATTGTAGCAGTAGTGTAGTCTTTAATGTGCTCAATTTTGCGACCACGCTCTAAAACTAGTGTCTTAAGGCCATTTTCACTCAGCTCTTTAGCTGCCCAGCCCCCACTAATCCCAGACCCGACCACAATAGCATCATAGGTTCGTTCCTGCTTAGCTTTCAGGTTTAAATTCATGTGAATTACTCGTTTGAAATATCAATAATCGTTTCGTACAATCCAGCGCGTATGCGGATATTGAAGTAATATAAGTAGAATGGATTAAAAAAAATAGCCACCTGTTTTTTCAGGTAGAATACAGATGTGAGTAACAAAAAAGCCCCGCAATGCGAGGCTCTGATCTTATTTAGTATTCATCTTCGTTAAAGAAGAAATCTTCCTTAGTTGGATAGTCCGGCCAAATCTCCTCAATATTCTCGTACGGTTGACCATCATCTTCAAGCTCTTGCAAGTTCTCTACGACTTCCATAGGAGCTCCAGAACGAATCGAGTAATCGATTAACTCATCTTTTGTGGCCGGCCAGGGCGCATCTTCTAAATACGATGCTAATTCTAGTGTCCAGTACATTTCTCTTCCATTTTTATTGGCGTGCAAAAGAATGTAAATAATCTTTAAAATTCAAACGCAAAGTGTCAAATTTTTCAATCCTTTTTTCAGACTTAAAAATCTCTATTTCTGAGACTTTGAGTAGCTTTTTACAAAATCCAAAAGATCTTTTTTTACTTTAACCTTCCTCTTTTGTTGATCCAGCTTACTCTCTAGCAAATTATCTAGTCCTTTTGCCGTTCTGAATTTGTCTACATTCTCTTCAAAAGTCTTAAGTTCAGAAAGATCTCTGTTAAGGAGGTCATACATTAATCTTACTCTTAATTTATTCCTCTCGGCCTCACTTGTTCCTTTCTTGGTCTTTTTGTTTAAAAGCTGATCGAGAAAAAGTTTATCACTGACTAAAGAAGTTAAGTGATTGAATTTTTCATTCAATTCATCATTCAATTCCTTTCCTGCAAATCCTGCATTCTTCCAAGCATTCTTTAATTCAGCAACATTTGTCTTTGGTACTAAATCTTCATTGGTCTTTTCTAGCTTGGATATGATCTCCTTCTTCGATTTCAGATTTTCCTCAACATTAGACTTGGCCGACTTAGCGGCTTTCTTGGCTTTGGCATAGGCCGATTTCATCACCTTTTGAAAATCTTCCCAAAAAATAGTGTGCTTTTCAGGTTTGATCTTTCCAAGTGACTTCCATTCCACCATCAGATCGGATTGTGTTTTTTTTACCTGCTCTATATCTGAACCTGATAGCTTCTTTTTAGCAGACTCGATGAATTTTTCAAAGTCCCTCTCCTTATCAACCATCATTTGCTCTAGCTCCTGATAAAAGCCGGATCTTCTCTCGAAGAATTCATTAGTCAGTTCCTTGAATTCGTTTTCAATCTTTTCTCTCTGCTCTTCATCTACAGCTCCAGTTTTGATCCACTTTTGTTGTAGCTCTTGAATAGCAGCCGTAGCAGATTTCCACTCATGACTTTTGGCAATAATCTTAGCTTCTTCTAATAGTGCGGATTTGATCTGTAAATTCTTGTGGCGATTTTGCTCTATATACTCATTAAGCTCTATTTCCAGTTTTTCGAGAATTGTATGTAAACTTTCAAAGTCTCCGAGCGCGTCTGAATCAGTCAATCCATTCTTAAGGTTTTGTACCTTCACTAGAAAGGACCCTTTATTGGCTTGGCTTTCAACCTTTCCTTTGATCTCTTCTACTTCTGCCCTTAGCTTGTCGAATTTTTCCTGAAAAAACTTGATCGCTTCCTCATCTGATTCTTTAACCTCACCAATTTCTCTTTCAGGAAAATTCAAAAATGAATTTCTGATCACTTTCCCATCTTTTATATACCCGTAGTCCACTGTAATTGTTAAAATTTCTTTGAGTGGCCGAAATTAACTAAATCAATTGGCAAGCCTCAAATCACGCTATATTTTTAGCATATTTGGGCCGAAAAAGTAACAATATGAGCGATCAAAAGATCATCTTTTCAATGGCAGGGGTAAGTAAGATCTACCCACCACAGAAACAGGTTCTTAAAAATATTTACCTCTCTTTCTTTTATGGAGCAAAGATTGGTGTACTAGGATTGAATGGTGCAGGGAAGTCTTCATTACTTCGCATTATTGCGGGATTGGACAAAGAGTATCAAGGTGAAGTAGTTTTTTCCCCTGGTTATTCAGTGGGCATGTTAGAGCAAAACCCTATGCTAGACCCCAATAAGACTGTTAAAGAAGTAGTTGAGGAAGGAGCTGGAGAAGTAATTGACCTCTTGAAAGAGTTTGAAGAGATCAACCTAAAGTTTGCCGACCCCGATGTTTTGGCTGATGGGGACGCAATGAATAAACTGATAGAAGATCAGGCTCGTGTTCAGGATCAACTAGACCAGCATAATGCTTGGGAACTAGACACTCGACTGGAAAGAGCTATGGATGCACTACGAACCCCTCCTGCAGACTCGAAGATTGAGAATCTTTCTGGTGGAGAAAAAAGAAGGGTTGCCCTCTGTAGGCTATTGATCCAAGAGCCAGATGTACTTCTTTTGGATGAACCCACTAACCATCTCGATGCTGAATCAGTCCATTGGTTAGAACAACACCTTAAACAATATAAGGGTACGGTAATTGCTGTAACTCACGATAGATACTTCCTTGATAATGTAGCAGGATGGATCTTAGAGCTTGACAGAGGAGAAGGAATTCCTTGGGAAGGAAACTATTCTTCTTGGTTAGATCAGAAACAGAAGAGACTGGCCGATGAAGAAAAGACTGAATCAAAAAGACAAAAGACCTTACAGCGTGAGTTAGAATGGGTCAGAATGTCTCCGAAAGGAAGACAAGCGAAAGCAAAAGCACGATTGAGTGCCTATGATAAACTAGTTGGCCAAGAAGGTAAAGAAAGAGAAGAAAAACTTGAACTCTATATTCCACCTGGCCCGAGATTAGGGAATAAAGTAATTGACGCAAAAGGTGTTTCTAAGGCATTTGGAGATAAGCTTCTTTATGAGAATCTAGAGTTCTCCCTGCCTCAAGGTGGAATTGTTGGTGTGATCGGGCCAAACGGAGCGGGTAAAACCACTCTTTTCAATATGATCACAGGAAAACTTGAACCAGACGCAGGTACTTTCGAAGTAGGCGAAACTGTCGAAATTGCTTATGTAGATCAGGAACACACAAAACTAGACCCGAATAAATCGGTTTGGGAAGTGATCTCTGAAGGCAATGAATTGATAGAACTAGGTGGGAAACAAATTAATTCCAGAGCCTACGTCAGCAGATTCAACTTCGGAGGCAGCGATCAAAACAAAAAGATCTCTGAACTCTCGGGTGGAATGAAGAATAGAGTTCATCTTGCACTCACTTTGAAACAAGGTGCAAATTTATTATTGTTAGATGAGCCATCTAACGATTTAGACGTTAATACGTTAAGAGCCTTAGAAGAAGGTTTGGAAAACTTTGGAGGTTGTGCAGTAGTTATATCACACGACAGATGGTTCCTTGACAGAATCTGTACTCATATTTTGGCGTTCGAGGGAGACTCTCAAGTCTATTGGTTTGAAGGCTCATATACAGATTATGAAGAAAATAAGAAGAAGCGACTAGGGGATATTGATCCCACAAGAATTAGATATAAGAAATTACAATAAAACAGATAATCATGAAAAAGCTTAAAAACTTCAAATATGCGATAATGTTGGTCATCAGCTTTTTCGCAATTGATGGATATGCTCAGATCACACCTATCGACATGACTAATACGGGGGGAAGAATGAGGATAAGAAGTAGAATTCCAAATGCGAATGCGATTCCTTATGAGCCATATTTGAATATGGATGCTCGAATGACCACACTTCAGTTATTGGAAGGCGACTCATTACAAGGATTTTTTAAATATAATGTTGAAACCGAGTCTTTAGAAAGTGCTCAAGGCGATAAAATATATACTTACAGAGATGTACGCTGGTTTAGGTTTGAAAAAACGGCGGATCTTCCCGAAGAATCATTCATTAATATCCGTCTAGTTTGGCCAGTAAGTGAATATGGTGGATTCTTCAAAAACGTGATCGGCTCGGATTATGTTAAAGTGAAATACTATTTGGATTACTTGGAAGCTGATTATGACCCTAAGATGGATGTAGGTAATCGTTATGATAGAGTAGAAATGGCCAAAGAATTCTACGTTAAGATCAATAATGAATGGACTGCAATTCCTCAAAGAAGGAATCCATTTTTAGACAAGATGTCGCAATACACCGATGAAAAAGATCTAAAGAAATTCATTCGTAAGAATAATCTGGACCTTGATGAAGGCCCGGACATAGCTAAGATCATTGACTATATCGCTGCAAACGCAAAATAGAGTCTTTTATTTAGCTACAGACTAAAACCGAAAATCTCGAATCAATCTTTTAATAATAGGATGGGTTCGAGATTTTTTGTTTTTGAAAGGACTAGTGTTATACTACGAGTTTAAGAATTGATAGTATTTGTTTTTAGTTCAAAAGTGAAAATTGATTTCCTGTCTTAATTCAGGATGCAAGCTTAAAGCAACAGGGCAGTTTAAGCCAATATCTTTGATCCACATTTTTTGCACTTCGTCTAGAGGACAGTCATCCCAATAAAAATCGACCTTGAGAGCGGCAATTCTTCTTGGGTTTGCCGACATCACTTTTTCTGTAGACAAATTCATTCCAGTCATATCTAAATTCTTTTTCTCTCCAGCAATTGCCATTACGGTCATCATGCAAGACCCAAGAGCCGCAGCCACAGTATCGGTAGGTGAAAAAGTTTCGCCCTTTCCATTATTATCTATAGGAGCATCAGTTTGGAATGTATTTTGTGACTTCAAATGCACAGAAGAGGTGCGTAAACCACCTTCATATTTTGTATCGACAGTTTTCATAAACTATAGAGGATAAATTTTCGTTACTTTGACAAGCATAAAACTAGCTTCAATATTAATGCATACTATTAAAAAAGTAGTTTTTATTTCCTCCTTACTTCTATGTGGATTGAGCATTAAAGCTCAGCAGATCAATCAGTTCATGGATGAGGATTATAAGGTTGAAAATGTATTCGGGGCTTCGATCAATACACAAGGAGGATTGATCAGCGGGCTTTACTTTAGACATTCAAATTTTTTGTCTGATAATAGACTTACTCATTGGGGGATAGAATTAGTGAATATTAAACATCCGAGGGAAGCGAAAGAAACCACATTCACCGGTAGCACATTCGTGTTTGGTAAATCCAATTATTTTGTAAGCCTGAGACCAACATACGGAAGAGAAAGGATTTTTTTCAAAAAAGCTCCGCAACAAGGAGCGAGAATTACCGGATTGCTTTCAGTAGGGCCAGCCATAGGATTAGAAATACCTTATTTTATTGAGCTTTCTCAGAACACTAAGGAACAATATGATCCTGAAAATAGCCAACATGCCAGGCCTTTTATTATAGGTAATACAAGCCCCTTTAGAGGCCTTGGAAGAACAAAGTTTGTTTTGGGTGCTCATGCCAAGGCTTCTTTGACTTTCGAAACCAATTCGACAAAAAGAAGAGTGTTTGGTGTTGAAGTTGGATTCACTTTCGATATTTATACAAGAGAGATTAATATTCTGCCAGTGGCAGAAAATAGAAGTACCTACTCTGCTGCATTCCTTGCCATCTATTTCGGAAGAAGAAGTTAGTCTTTTAAGCTCCTTTTTATTTGGAACCTTTGCCTTACCTTTGTGTTCTAATAGTCGGAGGATTATCACATGATTGAATTACCAGTTGTATCCAAACCAGTTGAAGAAAAGAAGAAAAGAACCAAACCTGATTGGTTAAGGGTTAAGCTCCCTATTGGCCAAGAATATGCGAAGGTTCGAAAACTGGTTGATGAATATAAATTACATACCATCTGTGAAAGCGGAAATTGTCCAAACATGGGTGAATGTTGGGGAGCCGGGACAGCTACTTTTATGATCTTAGGAAATGTTTGCACGCGTTCCTGTTCATTCTGTGCCGTGGCTACAGGTCGCCCACCAGAATATGATGAGGAAGAACCAAAAAGAGTTGCTGAAGCCATTAAATTAATGGGTGTGAAGCATGCAGTACTTACTTCAGTTAACCGTGATGAATTGAAAGACCGTGGTGCTGAGATCTGGTATCAGACGGTGGTACAAACCAAAAAGCTGAGTCCAGAAACGACTATTGAGACCCTAATCCCTGATGTAAAAGGAAACTGGGATGCTCTCTATAGAATGATCGATGCAGGCCAAGAAGTGGTTTCTCACAATATGGAAACAGTGAGGGAACTTTATAGACCTGTTCGGCCACAAGCCAAATACGATAGAAGTATAGAGGAGCTGAAAAGAATTAAAGAGTATGGAAAACGCTCTAAGTCTGGGGCTATGCTCGGCCTTGGTGAAACGGATGATCAGGTATTTCAATTGATGGATGACTTGGTAGAAGTCGGATTAGATATTTTGACGTTAGGCCAATATTTACAGCCTACCAAAAGGCACCACGAAGTGATTGAATATGTGCATCCTGATAAATTCGAATTCTTTAAAGAAGAAGGAGAAAAAAGAGGAATCAAATATGTTGAATCAGGTCCTTTAGTAAGATCTTCCTACCACGCAGAAAGACATGTACATGTTTAGTCGATAGCTTTTGGAATATAGTCCGTAGCTATTAAATCAATAAGAAAATATGAAGGCCGCATTGAGCGGCTTTTTTTATGTCTATTTGCAATACATAGATTTATAATGTATTATCGTTCTATGTATTCAAGAGAATTATTAAAAGGTATTCTCAAGCCTATCATTTTAAAGTTGCTCTCCGAACAACCTAAAATGTATGGGTATGAGATAGTGCAGCGCGTAAAAGCAAGCTCCAAAGGCAAGATTCTTATCAAGGAAGGTTCATTATATCCGAGTCTCCATGCATTGACCAAGGAAGGATATTTACAAACAGAAGCAGTCAGTGTTGGCAACCGAATAAGAAAATATTACAGCCTTACTCGAAAAGGCAAAGCTTTGGTAGCTCCAACTATAGAGGAAGTTCAAGATTTTCAAAGCACACTGTCTTTACTCTTTGGGAAATCTAAACCTATGGTTTCATGAGGGCATAGCACACTTTACAGATAGACAATTACCTGATGTCAGAAGGATTTAAAGACCGAGAGCTGATTGATGATCTAAAAGATCACATAGCTACGGAGATCGAATTCCTGATGGAATCAGGGAAAGGATTTAACGAGAGTTTTGAGTTAGCTAAAACCAAACTCCTTCCTGAAACTCCTTATCAACTTGAAAAAGATTTAAAATTATTAACCACTCAAAAACACAATATTATGATCAAGAAAATAGCTTATATCGGAGGATATTTAAGTGCTATAACCATTTGCCTTTCAATTTTATTTATTGCGCTTTCATTCCAAAATGAACTACAGGTTGAAAAAAGGAGGGAGATCCTAGAATCTCAATTTTTTTATAAATGAGTTCACGGCCAATATGAAATCTTCCGGAGTAGATATTGAAGAGCTCTCTGAAGCTCAGAACAAATTTTATATAGAGACAGCTCAATTGAAAATGTCATCACTCAATAAGCTTGAATTGGGTCAAACTTTGATGATTCTTTCAGCAATCGATTTTATGGTATCCTATCTCCCTTACCGTTTTTACAACGGTTATCAAAAATCTGAATTAGAACTTACTTAGACATTAATTCAATCTGTTTCTTTTCGGAACTCCCTCCGTTATTGAAGAGTCAAGCTAGACATGTACACTACCATATCAAAAAAGGCAGCCGTGGGCTGCCTTTTTTAAATTCTATCTTAATCAATGTATTAAGCCATCACTTCTTCCTCGTCCTGATATTCTGAGACTGGAATACAGCTACACATTAAGTTTCTATCTCCGTACGCAGAATCAATTCTACCTACTGTTGGCCAGAACTTAGCTTCTTTCACAAACTCAGTCGGGTAAACTGCTTTCTCTCTAGAGTAAGGTCTATCCCATTGCCCTTCCAAGACCATTGCTGCAGTATGTGGTGCTCTTTTCACTACGTTATTTTCTTTATCAGCGATTCCATCTTCGATCTCTTTGATCTCATGCCTAATACTTAAGAATGCATCACAGAATCGATCCAATTCAGCTTTAGACTCTGACTCAGTTGGCTCGATCATCATTGTTCCACCTACTGGGAAAGATACTGTTGGTGAATGGAAACCATAGTCCATTAGTCTCTTTGCAATATCTTCAACTTCAATTCCCACTGCCTTGAATTCTCTCAAGTCAATGATCATCTCATGTGCTGCTCTTCCATTCTTTCCAGTGTACAATACCTTAATATCCTTCTCTAAACGCGCCTTGATATAGTTGGCATTTAAAATGGCAATTTTGGTAGCGTTAGCCAGTCCTTCTGCCCCCATCATAGCGATGTAAGCATAAGAAATAGTTAGGATACTAGCACTACCCCAAGGCGCTGATGAAATAGAGCTAATTGGCTGATCACCTCCTATAGTTTCCATTACCACACTATTTGGTAAGAACGGAGCCAAGTGTTCTGCTACACCGATTGGTCCCATGCCAGGGCCACCACCACCGTGAGGAATACAGAATGTCTTATGAAGGTTCAAGTGACAAACATCTGCACCAATCAACCCTGGGCTTGTTAATCCTACCTGAGCGTTCATATTGGCACCATCCATATAGACCTGGCCACCATGGTCATGCACCATCTGACAGATCTCTTTGATATCCTCTTCAAATACACCGTGAGTCGATGGATAAGTCACCATCAGAGAAGCCAAGTTTTCACTATGAGTTTCAACCTTGCTTTTAAGATCGTCTAGATCAATATTGCCATGCTCATCGCAACCTACAAGTACCACTTTCATTCCTGCCATTACTGCAGAGGCTGGGTTAGTTCCATGAGCAGATGTTGGGATAATAGCAATATTCCTATGACCTTCTCCTCTACTTTCATGATAAGCCCTGATCACCATTAGACCAGCATATTCTCCTTGTGCACCTGAATTTGGTTGTAGAGACACATCATAAAACCCAGTGATCTCAGATAACCAGTCTACCAAATCATTGAACATCATATGATATCCTCTGGTCTGATATTTTGGAGCAAATGGGTGAATGTCGCTGAACTCAGGCCATGTCACCGCAATCATCTCTGTGGTAGCATTCAACTTCATGGTGCATGAACCTAAAGAGATCATTGAATGCACCAACGAAAGGTCCTTATTCTCAAGCTTCTTGATATATCTCAACATCTCATGCTCAGAATGGTACTGATTGAATACCGGATGAGTCATGAAATCAGAAGTTCTTCTGAGGTCTTCTGGTAATTCAACTGAAAGATTAGAAGCTTCCTCATCGAGGTCGTAAGTCATTTTATCCCCAGTTGCCTCAGCGAATACATCCAGAATGACTTCAATATCTTCCACTCTAGTGGTTTCATCTACTGAGATCCCAATATCACCTCCATCAAAATACCTGAAATTACATTCGTTCACTTCAGCGATGGTCTTGATCTTATCAGAAAGTGCAAAGTCACATTCAACCCTAAGCGTATCGAAGAATTGCTTATTCACTTGGTGGAATCCCAGGTGCTTCAATCCTCTATTCAATAATTTTGCAAAACCATGGATTTTGAAAGCAATGTGTTTGATTCCTTGAGAACCGTGGTAAACGCCATACATACCAGCCATTACGGCCAATAGCACTTGAGCTGTACAAATATTTGAAGTAGCCTTTTCTCGTCTGATATGCTGCTCTCTTGTCTGAAGTGCCATTCTGTAGGCTTTATTTCCCTCAGTATCTTGAGAAACACCAATGATTCTTCCTGGAATCTGTCTCTTGAATTGGTCTCTAGTAGCAAAGTATGCCGCGTGCGGCCCACCATAGCCCATTGGAACACCAAATCTTTGGGTTGTACCTACCACTGCATCCGCACCCATTTCTCCCGGAGGGGTAATTAGAGCTAGTGCCATTAGATCTGCTGCAAAAGTCACAAAAACGTTTTGCTCATGAGCACTATCTACAAATGACTTATAATCTACGATCTTACCATCACCAGCAGGGTATTGAACCAAAACACCATAAACATCTTCTCTGGTTAGATCCAGTTTTTTGAAATCTCCTATCTCTAGTTCTATACCAACAGGAACAGAACGAGTTTTTAGAACATCAATAGTCTGGGGGAAAGTGTTTTCATCTACGAAGAAAACATTAGCGTTCTTTTTTTCCTTTTTTCTCTGCCCTGAGAACATAGCCATGGCTTCAGCCGCGGCAGTACCTTCATCGAGCAATGAGGCATTTGCAATTTCCATTGCTGTCAGATCCATCACCATGGTCTGGAAATTGATCAAAGCTTCTAATCGACCTTGAGCTATTTCTGCCTGATATGGAGTATAAGCAGTGTACCATCCCGGATTCTCTAAAACATTTCTTTGAATCACACTCGGTACAATAGTATTGTAATACCCCATTCCGATGTAAGACTTGAACAGCTTATTAGCTGCCGCAATCTGTCTCAGGTCTTTTGTGAATTGAAATTCAGACTTAGGAGCCGGAAGATTCAAAAGTCCCTCCATTCTAATTCCTGCAGGAACTGTCTCTTCAATCAAGGCATCAAGGCTTTCTACACCAATCTCCTTCAACATCTCTCTGATCTCGTTTTGATCAGGTCCATTATGTCTGTCTTCAAACCTTTGAGTTTTTCTCAGATCAATTTTTGTCATAGCTCTAATTCTCGTTCTTTCTGGGCTTCATTAAAGTTGTGCAAAGGTAATTCACAACCCTCTGATTTCCTTACATATTGATGGCAAAAAAACATGACCAAACATGTAAGAACAAAGGGCTTATTTTTAAAAAAACCTTAGCTTTAGCCCTTTAAATAAATGTAACCTAAAATTGTTTTAAGAATGAGGAAATTAAAACTGTCCTTACTCGGACTTTTTACTTTAGCAATATCTGGTATTGCTCAGGATAAAGCAGCGGTGAAATATGCCAATACCATCACCCCTGAAGATATGAGAAGTAAGCTAACGGTATTAGCTTCAGATGAATTTGGCGGAAGAGAAACTGGTACAGAGGGCCAGAAAAAAGCATCCAGGTTTTTAGAAGAATTTTATGCAAAGATTGGTCTTCAAGGCCCAGTAGATGGTGCTTATCGTCAGAAATTCGACATGTACCAAAGCGATTGGTCTAATGTATACATCCAGGCCAGAGGCGGTAAGAAAATGAACGGAAAGGATTTCATTTTCTTAGGAAGTGCTTCTATGGAATCTGAGATGAGATTGAATACAGTTTTTGTAGGGGATGCAAGTGACCTGGACGGAATGGATCTTGAAGGGAAAGGTGTTATGACCACATCGAGCTCTAGAGAGAACTTCACTAAGTTATCTGAAGCAGGGTCTAAGGCCATTTTTGTAGTTGCTGAAGATGAAGATCAATTTATGCAGACGTTACCTCGTCAAGCTAGATTCAGAATGAGTAGTAGATTGAGATATGACAAAGAACTTCCGGGAGAAGAAAGCATCATATTCAGTATTCCACCTTCATTAGCCGCTAATTTAATGAGAACTTCTGCTGAAGATCTTATGACAGCTAAATCAAATCCTTCAAGCATAAAAGAAAGACAAGTAAGGTTTAAAGTAGAAGAAACTCTTAAAACAATTTCTACCGAAAACATGGTGGCCTTCTTGGAAGGAACTGACTTGAAAGATGAAATTTTAGTCATCTCTTCACACTTCGACCATATTGGACAGAATGAAGATGGCACCGTCATCAATAATGGTGCTGACGATGATGGTTCGGGCACCACAGGTGTTATGGAAATTGCTGAAGCATTTGCACAGGCTGCTAATGAAGGTAACAGACCAAGAAGGAGCATTCTTTTCCTAAATGTAACTGGTGAGGAAAAAGGTCTTTTAGGATCTGCCTATTACTCTGAAAATCCTCTTTTCCCTCTAGATAAAACCGTGAACAATTTGAATATCGATATGATCGGTAGAGTCGATCCTGAGCACGAAGAGTCAGGAAACAGAGATTATGTATATGTAATAGGTTCAGAAAAACTTTCGAGCCACTTGAAAGTGATCTCTGAATACGCGAACATCACTTACACGAATATTGATCTTGATTATCGTTATGATGATCCAAATGACAGAAACAGATTCTATTACAGATCTGACCACTACAATTTCGCTAAGAAAGGGATTCCGATCATTTTCTACTTTAATGGAACTCATGCAGATTATCACAGACCCACTGATACTGTAGATAAAATTGCATTTGATGTAATGGCTAAAAGAGCTCAATTAGTATTCCACACTGCTTGGTTACTAGCAAACAGAGATGCCAGAACACCTGTTGATATGGAAGATGATATGGATTACGGTTCAAGAGACTAATCCATTGGAATAAAAAACAGAAAGGTTACCTTCATCGGGCAACCTTTTTTTATGTCTGAATCATTGCACATCCTGAATGGAGACAGTACGCTCCTGCTTTTTAACAAGACCCATTTTCAAGGAGATACTTTTGTTTGGAAAGAAGTATTAAGTGAAGGGCCAGTCCATCCTGAATTTGCATCAGAACAATTTTGGAGAGAAAGAGAAGCCTTCATGTCTCAATATTTTTCTTTAGATAAAGGCCGTTATCAAAGAGAGACCATCTTACCCTTTAAGGAGCTTGAGAGTAAAATCTCTACTTATCAGGATATTACACTTTGGTTCGAATATGACCTTTTCTGCCAGATCAATATGATGTCTTTGATCTATTGGTTGAAAGGCGTAAGAGTAGAGGGTCAAACAATTTCGATGGTTTGCTCAGGCAAAATAGAAGGTTCAGAAAAGCTTCTTGGCTTGGGAGAATTAAGCATCAAGCAATTTGAGGATCAATACAACAATCGTCTCAAGCTGAATACCAGAGAGTTTGAATTTGCCTCAGATATCTACCATAGTTACACTTCGCCAGATTTAAGCGATCTCTTTACTTACATGCTCATGCCCAGCGATGAATTCATTTATCTGGCTGAAGCAATCTCAACACATCTTAAAAGAATTCCATCCTCAAGTTCAGGACTAACGGAGATTGAACATCAGATGCTGAGTTTTATTCAAGAAGGAGTTAAGGACGATGGAGAGCTAATTGGAAAAATGCTCAAATGGCAGGTTTATTATGGATTTGGAGATCTGCAATACTTCAAGAAACTTAAAGATTTAAGCCCACTCTTCGAAGATTTCGATACACTCAAATTAAAATCTGAGCCCGAATTAAGTAATGCTATCAATGGTTTAAATCGAAATTATCACCTAGGCGGAGTGAAGGTAGCTAACTGGGTTTACAATGAAGGAACCAAAGAAGTTGAAAATGCTCCTTCTAAAGGATAAGATTACCTTTTTTTCCTTTTAGATCTCTTACCACCCGACTTCTGTCTTTTATCGCTGAATTTTTTCTTCTTTTCATGAAAGGCTCCCTTGAAGTCTGGATCCTCTTTTTTGCGCATATTATCCATTGTTCTTGCCATCTCTTGCTGTTCTTCAAAAGGAGTCTTCTCAATGGCAACTCCTTGCGGAATAGGCTTTACTGGAATCTTTTGTTGAATGATCTTCTCGATTCTTGGCACATGTCTCATTTCAAGCTCATTCGCAAAAGATATCGCCATTCCTTCTTGTTCCGCTCTACCAGTTCTCCCTATCCGATGAACATAGTCTTCATAGATCAAAGGAATGTCAAAATTGATCACATGGGAGACCATAGAAATATCCATACCTCTTGCCGTTACATCAGTAGATACCAATACTCGAACATCCCCTGCCCTGAAATCATTCACAGCATTGATCCGACTGTTCTGCCCCTTATTGGCATGAATGATTCGAACCGGCCCTAATTCTTTTCTATCTATGTATTTTCCAATGTTGTCCGCATTAGACTTGGTCTTAACGAATACTATCACCCGTTTAAAAGACTCATTTTTTAGGAAATGAATCAGCAGATTGATCTTCGTTTTAAAGTTTGGAACCTCATAAAGCTCTTGCTCAATAGTATCTGCTACAGATGATTGTGGAGCTACTTCTATCCTCTCTGGAAATTCTAGAAAGTCTTCTGTCAACTTAACCACTTTATCAGACATGGTTGCAGAAAACAACATGTTCTGCCTCTTTCTTGGCACTACCTCTAATATTTGCTTGATCTGACGATAAAAACCCATATCCATCATCTTGTCAGCCTCATCCATAATTAGGGTCTTAATCTGCTTGGGCATTATGTGGCCTTTTGAATAGATGTCCATAAAACGCCCGGGCGTACTGATGATCACATCTACACCTTCTTCCAAAAGTTCTATTTGAGTTTTGGGTCCAACCCCTCCGTACAATGCAACTATCCTGAGGTCAGTAAATTGTGACAGTTCTTTGAAGTTCCTTTCAATTTGAATGGCAAGCTCACGGGTTGGCGCTAAAATTAATGCCCTTGGATCTTTATCTTGAGCATACTTGACCTTCATGATCAAGGGGGTTACAAAAGCTAATGTTTTACCCGTACCAGTTTGTGCAATTCCAAAAAGATCATGCCCTGCTAATGCAGAAGGGATCACTTTTTTCTGGATCTCTGTTGGGTGATTAAAACCAAGTTCTTCAATGGCATTTAAGATCTGTCGGTTTAGTTTTAAATTCTCAAATGTGATATTTTCCCTAGACATTTTTAACCAAGGTGGTCTTTATTATAAATTGCAATTACGTTAATCAAACCTCAAAGAAAAAACATGAGCTCAACTCTTATCCTCAACGGAACTCTAGTGAATGAAGGCAAAACTATTGAAGCCGATATACTGATTAAAAACGATCGAATTGAAATGATTGGAAAAGACCTTCAAAATATAAACGCTGACCAAATTATTGATGCTACTGGCCTTCACATCTTGCCAGGATTAATTGACGATCAGGTTCACTTTAGAGAACCTGGCCTAACCCACAAGGCTGAGATCTATACTGAATCTAGAGCAGCTGTAGCCGGAGGCATTACTTCGTTTATGGAAATGCCAAATACCGTTCCAAATACTTTGACTCAAGAACTGCTACAAGACAAGTACGATATAGCTGCCAGAAACTCAATTGCCAACTATAGTTTTTTCATGGGAGCATCAAATGACAATATTGATGAGGTGCTTAAAACCGACCCCAAAAATGTATGTGGCGTAAAAATATTTATGGGCTCTTCTACCGGAAATATGTTGGTTGACAATGAGAAAACATTAGAGAATATATTTTCTAACTCTCCTACCATCATAGCGACACATTGTGAATCTGAAGAAATCATTCGAGCGAATACCGAAAAAGCAAGGGAACAGTACGGTGAGAATGTACCTATAGCTATGCACCCAATTATACGTGATGAAGAAGCTTGCTTTGCTTCATCTTCTCATGCTATCGATCTAGCCAAAAAGACAGGAGCCAGACTTCACATTCTACATATTTCAACTGGAAAGGAAACACTTCAATTCGATAATAGTATTCCTCTAAAAGATAAAAAGATCACATCAGAAGCATGTATTCATCATTTATGGTTTGATGATAGGGATTATGCAGAAAAAGGAACTATGATCAAGTGGAATCCTGCTGTTAAAACTGATGCAGACCGAGAAATGATCAGACAGGCGTTGAATGAAAATAGAATAGATGTGCTAGCTACAGACCATGCACCACATACATTAGACGAGAAGCAAAACACCTATTTTTCCGCTCCGAGTGGTGGACCTTTAGTACAACACAACCTCCCTGCTCTCCTAGACCTTTATCATCAAGGGGTGTTTACTTTAGAGAAGATCGTTGAAAAATCATCTCATGCTGTGGCAGAACTTTTTGATGTTTCAGAACGAGGATATTTAAGAGAGGGCTACTTCGCTGATCTTGTCATAGTTAATCTGAATAATCCTTGGGAGGTAAGTAAAGAGAACCTTCTTTATAAATGTGGATGGTCTCCATTTGAAGGACACCAATTCAAATCAAGTGTCGAAAAAACTTTAGTTAATGGCAGTGTGGTTTATGAATCAGGAAAGGTCATTGAAGGAACCTTAGGCAAGCGTCTTCAATTTTCAAGATAAATAGAAATAGCTATTTGCAAATTCGCTTCCTTAATTTACCTTTGCAGACCCAAACACCAAAGGTGTTTAAACGGTGGTTGTAGTTCAGTTGGTTAGAATGCCTGATTGTGGTTCAGGAGGTCGCCGGTTCGAGTCCGGTCTTCCACCCTTAAAAGCTCTTCAAATGAAGGGCTTTTTTTTACATTAGTATCTATGCCTGCAAATTCTGATTGATCGTTAATAAAATATGCTTGGAGAATAAGCATTTCACTCCTTTACTATAAGTTGGATTTCGAACTCAATACAGATTAATTCTAATCTAAGAGAACCTAATCATATTGGTTACTCACTACCCTAATTCAGGTATTTGAATACATTTAACTGTCGTATGGATCTGACATGACTCTACCGTTCATAAAACCATAGCAATCGATTTAAAAGTTAAGTAGTTATACGCTTGATTTTGTGCATGTTAAATGCTTCCTTTGTGATCATCGTGATTCTCTCGATGGCTTGAATTTTGTTTGACTCTCTAAATTAAACTGACTGAATGAAGACAACCCAAGCCTTCTCTCACGTACTCGACATTGACCCCTCTGAAAAAAATTTATTAGAGGAGATTAAAAGTTGGGTCGATTCTAATATGCTCATCAAAGATCAAAAATTTGTTTGGAGGATTGGGATTGCTACGAGAGAAGACATTGTAAAGGTTGCCGGCCAAGTACGTAGTGATGTCGAATGTAAACATTTTAAGCACTGGAGAACAAAATCTTTCAAAGAAGCGATAGACACACTTACCTCATTAACCAAATACCCATTTATATTTAAGTCTAACCTCAATGAATATTGTGGAAAAGGCAAGTACTTATTCATTTACAAGGCTCCTTGCCCTTCGTCCACCTTGTTTTACCATACTCTGCATTACTAATTTAAAATAGATTTTTGCTAACTTAAATACATGAATGAAAGGTTAGCTGATTTTTTTAACCATCCTTTTGAAGAACAAATTCAGGAATTGTACAGAAAAGGTACATTCCAAATTTCCATTAGATACTATGGCTATAAGGTAAATCTGTATCTTTTTAAAAATCAGCTACTTGAGGTTTTCTACAATCATAAGGAAGACAAAATTGAAAGTATCCAACCTTTAGATTTCAATCACACTAGAATGAAGTTCTATACAGATCAGATCAGTATCACCTCAATCAAGAGTCCTTTCTAAAAGCTTTTCGTGGATCTTTAACACCTGTGGTATAATCAGTTCAAATCCATTATTGAGAAGAAGATAATCTGCTAGTTTTTTGCGTTGACCATCGGAAATCTGTTTTGACATAATGTGGTCTATATCATTTCCACTTCTATGTTCATCTCTGAGCAGGACTCTACCCATACGAATCTCTTTACTTGCCAAAACACAAATTGTTCTATCCAGACTTTTATATGAGCCTGTCTCGAAAAGTAGAGCTGCCTCTTTTAGCAAATACTTTTGAGTAGAGTTATCTCTAACCCAACTTTCAAAATCTTGGGAGACAGCAGGGTGAACTAAACTATTCAAACGATCTAGTTTCACTTGATCTGGGAAAACCTCATTGGCTAGAAATTGACGATTAAGGGATCCATCGTCATTGTAGCTCTCTTTACCAAATGACTGGACTACTTGATCTTTTAGACTCGAATCATTAGTAAGAAGAAACTTACCTCTATCATCAGCATAATAAACTGGGATTTTCAGAATTTCAAATACTTTACTGATAGTGGACTTACCAGAACCTATACCTCCAGTGATACCAACTAACAATGGCCTAGTCATTCTTTCCAGCTTTTACTACTCCCTCTGAAATTTGAATGTCTCTAAAATTTTCATTCATCGATTCCACCTCAATGTTCATGGTAGAATCCTGTAGCATTTTATCAAAGTCAACATAAAGACTAATCTGTGAAGTATCTGTTACATCAAATTCATTGACAGAGACTTTATAAAATACTTCAGCTCTTGCCGGCTTGATACTCCATGAGGAATCTGGAAAATTTCTCAATTGAATAGGCAAGTCAATATCTATATTAAAGAGTTTTACAACATCAAAACTCACCTCTATTGAATTGATTCGACTCACCACCAACTCAGGCAAATCAGGCAGGTCTACTTCTGCACTAAAATCTTCATCTACATCTTCTAGTAGCTCGGTGATAACTAATGTATTTGGAAATGACTCTAAGGAAGTCTGCGGCCCTTCTATTACCATAGTCCTTGGTGTCAATTCTATTGGTGAAGTACGCATATAATCATCAGCCATAATGACTGCGTCTTCATCATATTCCAACAAAACCTCTTTAGTCCTAAGCCTATCAATGGCAAACTTGATTGAATCAGATATAAAATAATTGATTTGAATAGGCTCCAGTTCTTGACTTATCAAAGACCTAAATGAATTCGATAATAGAAACCCAGCTTGAGGATTCTCTAGATTAAAATCTAGCGTTTCCATCTTGAGACCGAAATACCTAGCCATCAAATCCCAACCACCTCCCGTGACATCAATGGGAACCCTTGATGGAATATCGGATGTTGCGATGTATTCGTTTTCATCAAATTGAAGATCGATGGGATAATTGATCCTCGTGGTATAATCATTTTTATTTAAGGCATTAAAAAACCAAAAGGTGGTAGATATGACTATGCATATCAAAACCACCTTTATTCTTTCGTCTTTCTTTGTTGGGTTATTAAAAGACTGTTTTAATCTTTCTATTATGTCTTCAGCTTTGCTCAAGACTATGCCTTTTCATTGGCTTTTTTAGTCGCTTCTAGAGATATAGAAGATTTTTCGAAGGTAAGCTTCGTACCCTTATCAACCTCGATCGTAACAGTATCATCAGTCAAAGCATAGATCTTTCCATGCATCCCACCAATGGTTACAACAGCATCTCCTTTTTTAATTTCACTAATAAAACTCTTTTGATCTTTCTGCTTCTTTTGTTGCGGTCTGATCATAAAGAAATAGAATACTAAGGCTATACCACCAAATAGTACCAACTGCTGTATCCAACCTCCACCTTGTGGTGTTTCAGCTTGTAATAGAATTCCGTATATCATCTAAAATTATGGTTGTGGTATTGCGTTGGTTTGAACGAACCCTCTCAAGCTCAGTCTTACCTGTTTAGGACTTGTATTTGCTACCACAGTGATTACAGGGCTTTGCTGACCTGATTTACCTTTACTGTCAAATCTTACAACAATCTCACCTGTTCCACCAGGAGCAATAGCTCCTTTAGTATGATTAGGTACAGTACATCCACATGATGCAGAAGTACTCTGAATCTGTAAGTCGTCAGTACCGTTATTTGTAAATTTAAAAGTGTAGTTCACTATTTCTCCTTGTTGTACAGTTCCAAAATTATAGACCGTAGTTTCCCAGTCGAATGACGCTCCAGATGAAACATTGTTTTCAATGGGTTGAGTAGAAACGTTTTGGTTTGAAGGAGCGACAGGATTTCTTGCCACACCACCATTTTCCAATTGGTTAACTCTTCTTTCGAGGTTAGCCATTCTTTTTTCCATTTCTGCATTTCCACATCCTGAAATGATCAGAACAAAAGCAGCTATACTTAAGATAGAAATTTTAGTTTTCATGATTTATTATTCTTTATCACCTGATTTTATTTGCCCAATTAGGTCGTCAACGTCTGTCAATAGTTGTTCTGCTTTTTTTCTTGCATCAGAAACAACCTTCTCACCTTCTTCCTTTGCAGAAGATGATACTTCCACTTTGCCATTGACCAGATCTTCTAAAAGATCTTCAAGCTGTTTTTTGTACTTATCTAACTGATAAGTCAATTTATCTCTTGTATTTGACCCTTTATCAGGAGCATACAAAATACCCAAAATGGCACCCGTGGCTGCTCCTATTACAAATGCTAATAAATTGCTCGAACCTCTGTTCATATTATTTATTATCGATTAGACCTCTACCTGTTTTCTTTAGCTCCCCACTTTCTTTCAATTCGTTCGAGATCACATCCAAAATCCCGTTTACAAATTGCTTACTTTTTGGGGTGCTGTAATTTTTTGAGAGTTCAATATACTCATTTATAGTCACCTTGACAGGTATATTGCGGAAATTCAGCATCTCGGCAATAGCCATTTTCAAAATGATTTTATCTGTACTTGCTAAGCGATCTACCTCCCAATTTTTCGTTTTTGCTGCAATCATATTAGAATATTCTTCTTCATTTTCAACCGTACAGTCAAAAACCTTTTCGAAAAACTCTCGGTCTTCTTCCCAATTATTCGAGAAATCTGGAAGGTCAAAATCCTTTGGCTTAGAATCTTCTTCAACATCCCTAACTGACCTAGACACTAAGCTCCTTACAATCTGCTTGTTCTCTTTCCAGTGAATATCTTTCTCTTCGAAAAATGATAGAACAACTTTCGTCTTGAAAATAATGTTCTTGATCAAATACTCAACTAGGTTTTTGTCGTCTTCAAAAGATGGATTGGGAGTCCTTCGATACCCTGAGAAAGTCTCATCTTTCTTAATGATGTCTTTGTACCAACTCTTGAAGTTATCTTCTTCCTCTTCCCAAGAAATGTTATTTTTCACCAGTGAAACCTGAATTTTAGAACTATCTCTGAAGAATTGTATGATCCTGTTTTTGGAAAAGTTAAAGTCTCCGCTCAGAAGCATTTCCGGGGAAAGCTTTTTCTTTTTATCTGCCTCAGATTTACTTAAGTCTGACCAAGCGATCAATAAACTCATTACCCATAAAAAGTAATCTACCAACGCTTCTGCATCTAGTAGCATATCTTTTTTAAAACGATCTACATCCTTTTTAGTGTTGTCGATATAGTTTTTATGAGCAACGGCTGCAATCTCCTCCACTTTTTTAGGAATGGCCTCAGATTCTCTAATCTCGCCTCCATTCACTTTATGATTGAGGATGGACTTTGCTAATTTGGCGTCAGACTTTAGCTGAACTTTGTCTTGAGGCTCCATCGAGTTTAAATCAGGCCGCAAAGCCTCCTCGATTTCCGCCAAACCAATATTAAAATTTGCTTCGCGACACTGACCTAAGGCAAATAAGGTCTGCATAACTTTTACTCTAAGAGATCTCCGATTGAGCATGTCAAGATGTATAAGAACGTTAAAGTAAACAGCAGCGAGTGGTATTTGCAACCACTCGCTGTTATTTATATTGAAAGTTTTACTTTTCCAATGTCTGCAATACGCTTATCAGCGATTTTTATTGCAGCTTCCTGGGTTGGAACTCCCTCTTCCTCAGCTACTTTGAAAATATCTAAAGTAGTATCATAGATCTTTTCAGTCCACTTCAAGGCGAGTTGTTTATTGTAAGTTCCTTTTAACTCAGAAGAAATATTAATTATTCCTCCTGCGTTGATCACAAAATCTGGCGCATAAACAATTCCTTTGTCGAGCAACATGTTTCCATGAACGATTTCGTCCTGTAACTGATTATTCGCTCCTCCGGCAATTACTTGTGCTTTGATTCTGCTAATAGTATCGTCATTAATGGTTGCTCCCATAGCACAAGGAGCATAAATATCTACATCGAGGTCATAGATCTCATCTTTTCCAACGATGGTTGCACCATATTCTTTAGAGATCTTTTTCATTCTCTCTTCATTTATATCCGTAATGAAAACCCTGGCGTTTTCCTTAGACAAATGACCTACCAAATACATACCAACTTGGCCCACACCCTGAACAGATATCCTCTTGCCTGACAATGAATCTGTGCCAAAAGCCTTTTTAGCTGCAGCTTTCATTCCCATGTAAATACCATAGGCCGTTACTGGAGAAGGGTCTCCACTCCCACCCATTTCTACAGGCAAACCAGTTACATGCTTAGTTTCCATGTTGATATATTCCATATCACTGGTTTTCATATTCATATCCTCAGCGGTAATGTATTTACCGTTTAGGCTATTCACGAACTTTCCGAATCTTCTTAAGAAAGCTTCGTTCTTGAGTTTTTTAGGATCCCCTATGATCACAGCTTTACCTCCCCCAAGGTTCAAACCAGATACAGCAGCTTTGTAAGTCATTCCTCTGGAAAGTCTCAATACATCTATTACTGCCTCTTCTTCAGAAGCATAGTTCCAAAACCTTGTTCCTCCCAGTGCAGGTCCCAGAACCGTATTGTGAATTCCAATGATGGCTTTCAGTCCTGTAGCTTCATCATTACAGAAAACCAACTGCTCATGACCAAGCTTAGCTGCCTCGTTAAAGACAGAAACACTTCGGACATTTTCCTCAGCCTTCACTTCTTCCATTACATTCATAATATAGTTTACTTTATATTTGCCCGGCTCTTAGAATTGAACCGATGGCGCAAAAGTAACCAAAAGTTCTACATCTTCGAAGTATTAAAATAAGGCAATAACCTTTCATCAATTGCTACTGTTAACAAACAAGTGAAAGACCTTAAGCATCTTAACAAATACTTACTCAAGTATAAGCACCTATTGATCTTAGGGTTCATCTTCTTGGTGATCTCCAATTATTTCGGTGTTTGGCCCGCTAAAGTGGTGAGGTATGCCATTGATTATGTTACAGATAGCTTTAAAGTCTACCGTCTTTTCGAAGGAAGCGGCATCAGCGAATCCCTCTTCGACAAACTTGAAATCGGTGTGCTGATTCTTGGGGGATTGATGATCTTAATGGCTCTATTAAGAGGGTTTTTCTTGTTCCTAGTTCGACAGACCATCATAGTAATGTCGAGAAAAATTGAATACGATCTTAAAAACGAGATTTTCGAGCAGTATCAAAATTTACCACTGAGCTTTTATAGAAAGAACAATACGGGTGACCTGATGAATAGAATCTCTGAGGACGTCACCAAAGTGAGAATGTATTTGGGCCCAGGGATCATGTATGGAATCAACTTGGTGGTGCTGTTCCCAATGGTGATCTATGAAATGCTGAAGGTGAATGTAGAATTAACCATTTATGCATTACTTCCTCTACCTATCCTTTCGCTCAGCATCTATTTCGTTAACAATGTGATTAATCAAAGGTCTCAGAAAATTCAAGAGAGCCTTTCCGACCTATCTACTTCAGTTCAGGAAGCTTTTTCAGGAATCAGGGTTTTAAAGGCATTTGTTAGAGAAGCTGATTCTGTCAATAAATTCGATACTGAAAGTAAAAAATATTGGCACAGGTCACTCAAGCTGACCTTCGTTAATGCCCTTTTCTTCCCCTTGATCATGGCACTGATCGGTCTTAGCATTATTCTGACCATCTACATCGGTGGAGCTCAGGTTATTCAGGGAGAAATCACCTATGGAAATATAGCAGAATTCGTCATCTATGTGAATATGTTGACTTGGCCAGTGACAGCGTTGGGATGGATTACCAGTATAAATCAAAGAGCAGCTGCGTCACAAAAGAGAATCAACCAATTCCTTAAAGAGGAGAATCACATCAAGAGTACTGAAGAATTTGAGAAAGAGATAGATGGCGACTTGAAATTCGAAAATGTATCTTTTGTTTATGAAGACTCGGGTATTCAAGCGCTCAAGAACATTTCCTTCGATGTAAAAGCAGGGCAATCCATAGCCATAATAGGAACAACTGGATCAGGAAAAAGCACTATTGCCAACTTAATGCTGAGGCTTTATGACAGCAACAAAGGCAATATTCAAATTGATGGAAAAGACATAACAGCATATAATATTTCTAATATGCGAAGCCAGATCGGCTATGTCCCACAAGAGGTTTTCCTTTTCTCTGATACAATCCAAAACAACATTGCTTTTGGCAGCGATGAAATAGATTTACAACAAGTCGAGCAGGCGGCTAAGGATGCTGATCTTTATGATAACATTACTGATTTCCCGAAAGGCCTTCAGACCGTACTCGGAGAAAGAGGGATCACGCTTTCAGGTGGGCAGAAACAAAGAGCCTCTATTGCTAGAGCGATAGTGAGAAATCCTAAAGTGCTAATTCTTGACGATGCACTTTCTGCGGTAGACACAAACACTGAAAACACAATTTTGAATAGTCTTGTGAGAATCATGAAAGGCAGAACCACAGTGATTATTTCGCACAGGGTCTCTTCAGCCAAGCTCGCGGATAAGATCATTGTATTAGATGATGGAAATATCATTGAGCAGGGAACCAATGAATCTTTGCTAAAAAAAGGAGGGGTTTATAAGGACCTATATGATAAGCAACTGAAGCAAGAAGAAGACATCAGCTGATCAATATTTAACCGGCATGTCTATGATCAGCACCTCTGGAGAAATGTACTGCTCAATAGTGAAATCTCTCACCTCCAAATCATTGCCTCTAGCTTCTTGTAATAAGCGTGACTCAATGGTATTGGGCTTTGGACGAACTACATTATTTGCTTCTATTCTTGCCCTTACAGTCCTAGTTGCTGGAATTGTCAACCTTTGATAGTGCTCAGGAATATCCGAAGTACCACCTTTCAACTTTACACCTATGAACAACTTTAGCTCATCATCGGCAAGCGTAGTGTCTTTATAATTGATTATTGTCAAAATACCATCTAACCTTCCACCTCGTGCAAATTCCCTGGCTTCAAAAAATGCTTCCTCTATCTCTGGGCTATCGCCTTCGCCTTGAAAAGTAAGCCCTACTAAATTATAGTCAGAAACATTCTCAATAGTGTATTCTACAGAATTCAATCCTCCCAAATAAACATAAGCACCCATGATCAGTACCATGACGATCGCTCCACTAATTACTAATCCTTTCTTCTTCATATGGCGGCAACTTCTTTATACTGCATATTATATAATCTGGCATAGAAGCCTTCTTTGTCCAATAGCTCTTGATGAGTACCCATCTCTTTGATCTCACCCTTGTCCAGCACAATGATCTTATCAGCGCCTTGGATAGTTGAAAGCCTATGGGCAATAACAATAGCCGTTCGACCTTTCATAAGCCGCTCAATCGCATGCTGAATAAGCTCTTCGGTTTCTGTATCAACAGAAGATGTCGCTTCGTCCAAAACAATGATCTTTGGGTCATAGACCATAGCTCTTACAAAGGAGATCAATTGCCGCTGACCAACTGAAAGAGTTGCGCCTCTTTCCATCACATTGTAATCATAGCCTCCAGGTAACCTATCAATGATCTTTTTAACCCCAACCATATCAGCGGCTTCAGCTATTTTCTCATCGGTAATGTTGGGGTTTCCAAGGGTGATGTTTTGTCTTATCGTATCGGAAAACAGGAATACGTCTTGCTGAACCACGCCAATGTGCTCTCTTAGGGAACCAAGGTCATATTTATGGAGATTCACACCATCAATATGAATTTCTCCTTTGTTGACCTCATAAAATCGAGAGAGTAAATTGATGACTGAAGACTTACCTGCCCCAGTGGCTCCAACCAAAGCTATGGTAGCGCCTTCTTCCACTTTGAAAGTAAGGTCTTTCAGTACATATTCATCTTCATTGTAAGCGAACCATACTTTATTGAATTCGACTTCACCCCTGATCTCTTTAGGCTTATGATCACCCTCATCTGTCATGTGCTCATTGTTGTCCAGCAGGTCAAAGATTCTATTAGAACTTACAATTCCCATTTGTAGGGTGTTGAATCTATCTGCGATCATTCGAATGGGCCTGAAGAACATCTGAATATACATGATGAAAGCGATGATCACTCCAGGACCTTCACTGGTATCGACAAGAATACCTCGAGCACCGTACCACACTGCCATACCAATGGCTATAGCCTGAATGATCTCTGCTACTGGAAAGTAGATAGAATAATAGAGTACTGATCTGATATGCGCTTTTGTATGCTCATGGTTGATCTCCTCGAATTTCTTCATCTCACGCTCCTCTGCATTGAAGATCTGAACGATATTCATTCCAGTTACATGTTCTTGCACGAAAGAGTTTAGATTAGAAACAGCATTTCTGACATTATTGAAGGTCACTTTGATCTTCTCTTTAAATACATAAGTACTGAAGATCAATAGGGGTAAAGTAGAAAGACTGACTAAGGTCAATCGCCAATCTAAGTAGAACATAAAACCCATTAAGAAGACCAGCTGTAGTAAATCTCCAATGAGCGCAGCGATACCTTCTGAGAAGACGTTGGATAGTGTTTCTATATCTGAAACATTCCTAGTGACTAATCTACCAATAGGAGTCTTATCGAAGAATTTTAACTTCAACCTAACCAGATGATTATAAAGTTTTACGCGAATATCTTTAATGATAGTTTGCCCTACCCAACCGGATAAATAAGTATGAGAATACTGCACTACTGCCAATAAGATCAGGTGGCCGATCAATAAAGTGATCATAAAGACCAAGCCATCATAATCGCCTGCAGGTACGTAATTATCTATGGCTTTTTGAACAAGATAAGGCCTGATGGGGGTCAATACTGCCAAAAATATGGTCAAAAACACAAGTAGATAGAACTGCTTCATATATGGCTTTGCATACTGAAACAATCGCTTCAATACTTTGAAGTCGACTAAATTTCCACTCTTAACTTTTGCTTTTTCCTTTTCCAAAATTTATAAATAGATGTCTTCTGGGTAATCTACCGAAGTAAGAAACAAACCATGTGCAGGTACAGCTGCCCCAGCTCTTGTTCTATCTCTTATAGCAATGATACTAACAAAATCTTCCACACTAAGTTTCCCTCTTCCCACTTCAATCAGAGTTCCAACCAAAGCCCTTACCATTCCTCTTAAAAAACGATTGGCTTCTACATGAAAGATCAATTGATCTCCCATAGTTTCCCAGCTTGCTTTATGCAACGTGCAACGAAAGTGGTTAACCTCTGTTTTCACTTTACTAAACGATTCAAAATCCTGCTCACCCAAAAGTGTCTTCGCTGCTTCATTCATTAAATCAACATCTAAAGCAGGAGCATAAAAGTAACTCAGTCCTTCTCTAAAAGGAGTCTTTTTTTGATGAATGTAATAGTGATACCCTCTTCTCTCTGCACTAAATCGAGCATGAGCCTTTTCCTTTACTTTTCGACAGGAATTAACCCCAATATCAGGAGGAAGGATCCCATTCAACTTATGTAGAAGATCGGACTTCATCTCCTTTTCTAGATCGAAATGTAGTACCTGCTTTTTGGCGTGCACACCTGTATCAGTTCTTCCGCTACCTAGGATGCTCGTTTGCTGTCTTAGAATGGTCGAAAGGCCCTTTTCAATTTCTTCTTGAACAGAATTAGCATTCTCCTGCCTTTGCCAACCATGGTAAGCTCTACCATTGTAAGAAACCTCTAGAAAATAGCGCACTGGTAAAATGATTGAATCGTT
>CBFIDS010000012.1:0-12028 GCA_965661435.1 Roseivirga sp. | reverse complement strand
GTTACCAACGAACAGCTAGGTATCCTAGCTGTGGTCGTAGGCTTTGGGGTTTTTGCAAGCTTCTTTCTTTCTAAAACCTTAAATGCGTTGCTGCTAGGAGAGTCTTATGCCCAAAGCATGGGGCTCAATATTAAATGGGCAAGGATCATCATTATTACAATTACCAGTCTCCTAGCAGGAGCTATAACTGGATTCTGTGGTCCGATAGGTTTTGTAGGAATAGCTGTACCACACCTCACAAGGAGTTTTCTAAATACTTCAGATCATCGCGTGTTGATTCCTTCTTGTGTATTGGTTGGAGCCATTTTGATGCTGTTCTGTGATATCATCGCACAAGTTCCTGGAAGCTCGATCGTTTTACCCGTCAACGCTATCACTGCTATGATAGGATCACCTATTGTCATTTGGATCATAGTAAGAAGAAGAAACCTAAAGAAGAGTTTTTAACCAGATGAAGGATTCTATTCTACATACCGATCGATTAAGCTGTGGTTATAAAAGCAAGAAAGGGGCAAGTACGATCCTGAATGACTTGTCACTCAAGCTTGAAAAAGGCAAACTTACTTCACTGCTTGGGGCTAACGGTACAGGAAAATCCACACTTATCAGAACCTTAGCTGGGGTCCAGCCTGCAATCTCCGGTTCGGTTCTAATGGATGATCAACTCTTAGGTGATTTGTCCGGTAGAGAGATCGCAAAGAAGCTAAGCCTTGTCTTAACGGAAAGAGTTCATGTGGGTAACCTTACGGTATTTGCTCTTATTTCGCTTGGACGCTTTCCATATACGAGCTGGCTTGGCAAGTTGAATAGTAAAGATCATGAGATCATTGAACATGCACTTGCATCTGTTAAGATGTTGGAATTTGCCAATACACATATCGATGAGCTGAGTGATGGAGAAAGACAAAAGGTGATGATTGCGAGAGCCTTAGCTCAAGACACTGATATCATCTTTTTAGATGAGCCTACTGCTCACTTAGATCTACCGAATAGAGTAGAATTAATGCATTTACTCAGGGAGCTGACCCACAAGTTTGAAAAAAGCATTCTTATGAGTACCCATGATTTGGATTCGGCACTCAAATTATCTGATGAACTATGGGTGATCGACAGAGATCATCAATTGTCTGAGGGGGCTCCTGAAGACCTCATCTTATCAGGTAAGGTTGAAAAGGCTTTTGAGCAGGATGAGTTAAACTTTGATTATCAATTCGGAAGCTTTGAAAAACTGCCTGCAGCTTATACCAAAGAAGTGTCTATAGAAGGAGATCAACTAATCGCCATTTGGTTGAAGAATGCATTAAAAAGAAATGGGATTAAAACCATTGAGAATGGCAGTGAAACGATCCTGATCAAAGGAGATCGAGCAAATTATCACTTCGAATTGAAAGGTCGAGACGGGGAATATTCAACAATCAAACGACTACTATTAAAACTCAATAATCTATGAAAAAACACTTTTTACCTATTCTCTTACTCTTGTTAAGTCAAGTCATATATGCACAAAAGGACACAACACAACTAGAGGATTTTGTAGTAACAGGAACTCGCTTTGAGATACCTGTTGAGAAATCTGGAAAGACAGTTTTTAAATATACCCAAGCTGAATTGAAAAATTATGCTGCACGCTCAGTAGCTGATTTGCTCAATGAGGTTCCAGCTATCCAAGTAGATGGAAATTTTAGTAATCCAGGTGCAAATTTGGAATACTATATTCGAGGTGCTAGAAGTAGGTATACCCTTGTACTGATTGATGGTGTTCCAATGAATGACCCTACGGGTATCAGCCTCTTTTATGACTTAAGATACCTGTCACTAAATCAGATCGAATCAATTGAGATAGTAAAAGGTGGGCTTAGTGCTTTATATGGTAGCAATGCGGCTGCTGGGGTTATCAGTATTAAACTGAAAGAGAATAAAGAAGAAGGATTGTCTGCCACTGTTGGTGGTAGCTTTGGTTCATTTGGAGCTATAGGATATCGAGCAAATGTTGCTAACAACGGAGACAGAGTTGGATATGAGTTGAGCTTTAATAGAAAAACAGTCGATGGATTTTCTGCAGCGCAGCAAACAGATCAGAATGCCAGCTATGATGATGATGGATTAGAAAAAACGAATTTTTCATTGAGAAGCAGGGTCAATTTAAGTGATCAATTGGATTTAAACTTTTCTTTTGGATTGGATGATTTCAAAACCGATCTAGACGCATTTGCCTTTACTGATGAATTGAATGCCTTTTCTGATTATCAGCAGTTGAGACTCAATCTATCTCCTACACTGAAACACAAATGGGGTAGTTCTAAGCTTAATTTTCAGTTCGTGTCCAATGAGCGCGACTTCAAAAATTCTTTTCCCACTCTGTACAAAGGACAAAGTGTTCAATTAGATCAAACAAACACGCTAGATGTTAATGACAAAATTAGACTTTTAGTGGGTTGGAACTTGCAAGACCTTGAAGATCAAACTCAAGATGAAGCGGTAAATTTTATCCTCTTCGACCCTTATGCATCGTTAATTTATGAAATGCCTAATGGCCTGAATGTACATTTAGGTGCCAGATTGAACACACATTCTGATTACGATAATGTATTGGTCTATACGGTCAATCCCTCGTGGCTATTTGAGATTAATTCTGGTATGAGCATTAAACCATTTGCCTCATTTTCAAGCTCGTATAATACACCTTCATTGTATCAGATCAATAATGACTTATACGGAAATTCGAATTTGAATCCGGAAGAGACTTATAATTGGGAAATTGGGGGTTCATTTTACGGGAATGATAACCTAAGTTTCAATGTAGCTTTCTTTAGGAGGAATGAAGACTCGGCTATTGATTTTAGATCATTTTTTGATGGTCAGGGAAACTTCATAGGGGGAGAGTATTTTAATGTAGATGGTGTTAGAGAAGTGCAAGGGATTGAATTAGATGGTTCTTACACAATTGGGCAGATTAATCTAAATGCTCATTATTCTAAGCTAGCCACTAACAATGAGGCTTCATTTGCCAGAATACCAAGAGAGAAATATGGCCTAACTTTTGGTTACTCTATGAGTAATAACTTGAATATGCAATTGGCTTATCAGTTTATAGGAGATAGAAGAGCTTCTCCTTTCAGTGATTTGATCTTGGAAGGATTTGGTTTAGTGAATTTCACATTTAGAAAGTCATTTTTAAATGAAAGTTTGAGTGCCTTCGGAGCCGTCAATAATTTATTCGATGAAGAATTCATTGGTGTGAATGGCTTTACTACTGTGGGAAGAAACTTCAATATTGGAATTGATTACAAATTCTAGTGTCGTTGAAATGACGATAAAAAGAGACCGATGAAGTCTATTGCAACCACTTTCTCCGTATATCTGTTGTAGATGAAAATATTGAACATGGAAAAGAAAAATTTACTTTTACTCATCATACTTACCATGTTTTTATCCTGCAATAGCAATAACAACACTTTTGCTAGCGAGTCAGGAGAAAGACCAGATCATTCACTTTGGACACAGTTATTGACCAAACATGTCAATGAAAAGGGGTTTGTGAACTATAAAGGGATGCTTAGCGAAAGGCAGAAATTGGAGAATTATACTGAATCTTTAAGTGCAAATCCTCCTGCTTCTAGTTGGACAGATAATGAGAAACTCGCGTACTGGATCAATGCTTATAATGCCTTTACTGTTAAATTGATTGTTGATAATTATCCTTTAGAGAGTATCAAAGACCTTAATCCTACCATTGCTATTCCTACGGTTAGCACTATTTGGTCTAAGAAGTGGTTTCAAATTGGAGGAGAGGACTTCAGTTTAGATGAGATTGAACATAAGATCTTGAGAAAAGATTTTGAGGAACCTAGAATTCACTTTGCAGTTAATTGTGCTTCATTTTCATGTCCGCCACTCAGGGCAGAAGCATTTGTGGCTGAAAGAGTAAATGAGCAATTAGATGAACAAGCTAGAATTTTCATTAATGATTCGGTTCGAAACAAAATCGGAAAAGATGAGGTTATAATTTCGAAAATCTTCAGCTGGTTCAAGGGGGACTTCACTAATGGACAATCGCTAATTCAGTTTTTGAACAGATATAGTGATACTCGGATCAATGAAGATGCTGATGTAGACCATATGGATTACGAGTGGTCTCTGAATGAGATTAAATAGAAAAAGTAGAGTGATATATTGTTTAATCAAGGCCATGTGTGATCGTGGCCTTTTTTTATACCAATTCTTTAGTATTATTGTGCCTTTGAAGGCGGTCAACTCAAATTATGAATAAAAGAAATTGGCTTTGGTTAGCCATACTTCCTATTTTAACTATCCTGGTTTTGAATTCCTCACAGCCAGAATCCAATCTACCTACAGTAGAGAATGAGGTACCCGAAAGAATAAAGCTTACCAATGAAGCTTCTGATCTTCCCGCATTAGAACCTATAGACTCGATGGTAAATCGAGTAATGAGAAGTTTGAGGTTGGAAGGAGCTACAGTAGCTTTAGTAAAAGATGAGAAGTTAGTTTACGCTAAAGGATTCGGTTATGCTGACAAAGACACCAAAGAAATGGTTGAACCTTATCACAGGTTTAGAATTGGTTCAGTCTCAAAAATGATCACGGCAATTACCATACTTAAATTAGTTGATGACGGGAAGCTTAGTCTAGATGATTATGTCTTTGGAGAAAAGGGAATGCTTAAAGGTGGTCCTTACAAAGAAGTAAGGAACAGAAACGTTTATAATATAAAGGTTAAGCATTTACTGAATCACACATCGGGTTGGAGTTTAATCACTTATGGAGATCCAATGTTTATTCCACATAAGATTCATAAAATGGATAATGTGAATTATCCAATTGAGTTCGATGATGTAGTTCATTTTGTTCTCTCTAGACACCTGCCATATAGACCTGGAACTAGATTCGATTATTCTAACTTCGGTTATGTCCTTCTCGGAAGAGTGATAGAAGCAACCACCGGGGATGACTATGAAGAATGGGTACAAGAAAATGTATTGGAGCCAAATGGCATCAATAATATGGCAATTGCTGGAAATTTAGAGAAGGATAGGCTCAAAAATGAGGTAAGGTATTATGACTATAGTGCTGATAATCAGCAGCTTTCATTTACTGGCTCAGGTAAAATGGCATATAAGCCTTATGGAGCTGATGATATAGAAATGCTCGGACCTGCTGGTGGTTGGGTAGCTACTTCCGTAGATCTAATGAGAGTTCTTGTGATGGTAGATGGCTATTCTCGTAGATATAAAGACATACTTAGCGATGACCTCATCGACAAAATGGTTAATGGTGTCGGAGGCGTGAAAAGGCCATTAGGTTGGAGAAGTGTAAGAGGAGATCATTGGTGGAGAACTGGTACATTAAGTGGGACCAATGCTCTTTTAACACGGGATCTCAACGGATACTCTTGGGTGATTGTTTCTAATACCACACCAAGAAGGGGAAGCTTCCCTAGCACCAGCCGCTGGGCCATTAGAGAGGCGATGAAGATGGTTAAAAATTGGCCTTCTCATGACCTATTTGAAATAGCAGAATAAAAAAAAGCTGATCTGCAAGGATCAGCTTTAACCAAAAATTTACCCTAACTAAACTATTTTTTACTTCACAAGCTGATAATACTTGTTGCCACCAAAGCTGGAAAGATAATTGGCTTGGTTAACCAAATTTCTTAATGTCTCATTGCATTCAAGTTCACCAGAAGCGACCAATTCTCCTTCAGCATCAAACACTTTTACTTCTTCAATAATATTACTTTCAACTTCATCTATAATGATCTCTTCTAGATCCATTTCCTTTTCCACAAAAAAAGCTTCAGTTTCTAATAGAGTTTCAGCTTCTAGAGCAGTCATCATCCTTTCTGACTTGACAGGCTTAACAGCCGAAGCTTGAAAAATCGTGACCATTGCTAAAAGCATAGCAATAAGACTACTTATGTTTTTGATTCTGTTTCTTTCGTTGTTTTGAGTATTGACCTTTGGGCTATTCATGACCGTATTTTTTCGTTGTTGTTTTCCTAAATCGTTGTGTCATATTGTATTCAATGCTTATGCCAATGATTATAAGCATCTGATAATCAGTGTAATAAATATTAATGTACGATTTTGAACGTAATTTAGTGTAACGAAAACGTACACCAATTGGTGGGATACTGAACACTATTTTACTCGTATCGAAGTGATTTGACAGGATCTAAGGTCGCAGCTTTATAGGTCCTAAATGAAATAGAGGCCATGGCAATTAATGTGGTTATAATAAAGGCTAACCCAAATATTCCTGGATGGATTTGAGTTCGATAAGCAAAAGTTCCCAACCAAAAGTTCGCGCCTAGATACCCTAGTGGGGCAGCTAATAATGTGGCGACTAAAATATAGAGCACATATTTCCTAGATAACAGAAGCATCAACTCTTGGATGTTGGCACCTATAACTTTTCTGACGCCTAGCTCTTTGGTTTTCTGTTGAACTATAAATGAGATGAGACTATATAGCCCTAAACTGCCAATAGCTAAAGCTAGCATAGCCACAAAGTTCACAAATTTGAAAATCAGTCTGTCCAATTCATAATTAGCAGCTAATTCATCCGTATAGAGTTCATAGCTTGGAGTATAGTCTGGATTATATGCTGTACTGACCTTGTCGAAATGAGCCATAGCTTCAGAATAATGGCCTTCGGTGAATTTTAAGAATCCTTGATTGTAGCCCTCCAGATCTCCTTCAAAAATGGAGGGTCTTATTTCAGAGCTTAGGTCACCTGTATGGAAATTATCTAGCACACCAATAACTATTCCCCAAACGCCATTCACATAAACTCTTTCACCAATAGCTTCTTCTGGTGTTCCTAAATTCAATTCACTCACCAATACTTTGTTAATGATCACTTTTTGGGTTGAATCGTAATAATTAGACTTTGTGAACCAGTTACCGGCAATGAGGTCCATTTCGAAAAGCTCCAGGTAGTTGATGTCAACATGTTTGTAATCGCAATTGATGGCAGCATTTTCGCCAATTTCAGGAGTATAAACGCTGGTTCCCCAATTGAAATTAGAGTTAGGTCCGCCAGTTCCATAAGTCACGTTTTCGATATATGGGCTCTCCATTAGAATGGATTTAGCAGCTGCTAACTGAGTTTCATCAACTTCAAATCTGGCAGGCATGAAGTCAGCAAAACCGACAATGTTTTCAGTTGAATAACCGAGGTCTTTGGTTTCTATATAGCTGAACTGCGCATTGAAAACAAGGAGAACAATGACCAATACTTGAGCAAATACGAATTGAACGATCAATAATGAATTACGGACATTTGCCTTTGATCCTTTAGTTTGATTGAATTTACCTCTCAATACTTGAAGGGGGTTAAAAGCCATCATCATTGCAGTCGGATAGAAACCAGCGGTCAGAATTATGAAAATGGAAAGTACTATTGTAAAGAGTATTGATGACAATTCGATTTGAAGATCTACATTGACTTGTGTGATCATCATGTTGACCTGATGTAGCAAGACTTCCGCTAGCCAAACTGAAAAGAATGCTGCAATGAAAACGAGTATGCTTAGCTCTATGAAATTTTGTATTGCCAAGGCTTTTCTCGAACTGCCTAAAATTTTTCGTAGTCCGATCTCAGCACTTTTCTTTAATGTTTGAGCTGTAGATAAGTTGACGAAATTGATGAGTGAGGTAACTAGAATTACAAAAGCAATAACAATGAGAATGTAAATAGTTTCGCTTGGGATGGTATAGTTTACTCCATTGCCAAACCTGTCATCGGTATGAATTTGCTTTAAAGGCCCTAGTTCAAAGGACAACACTTCGGCATAATCTTGACCAAGGTTATCGACAATGATCTCGTGGAGTTGATCGGCCATATCATTTGGGTTTACCTGCTCTGGAAGCATGACCCAAGTAGTACCAATGCTAGTTGTACCCCAAGATTCTGAAATATAATAAGGCTCAATTTGCTTCATCATTTCCACATTGGCTAGCATCTGATAAGGCATGTTAGTATTCTTTCTGGTGTCTTTTATTACACCCCTAACTACCCCAATATCTCTTCTCATGAAGTCTATGGGTTCTCCCATGGCATCTTGCTCTCCGAATAATTTATATGCCATGGATTCAGTAAGTATCACTGCTTTTGGATCCTTCATTGCTTCCTCTGCAGATCCACGAACCCATTCTTGATCGAATATTTTGAAATAGCCTGAATCCACAAAAAGGATTTCATTCTGATCGAACTTCTCTTCTCCAATGTGTAGGTAAAGTCTCATAGGACCAATTGTGCGTGAAACATATTCAATTTGTGGGTAGTCAGTTCTCAGAATCTTATGAAGAGGTTCTGGAGTTTGGCTACCATAGCTAATACCCCATTCACGTTGTTCTAAGAAATTAACACGATAAACTCTATCTGCATTTTCATGTTGATGATCAAATGAGTACTGATATTGGATAATGGTATAAATGACAATACTTATGGTCATTCCTAGAATCAGGCTGATCACATTGATAGCACTGTTAGACTTGTTTCTTCGGATATGTCTGATAGAAGTTATTATATGCTTGGTCCACATGAGCTTTATAATTTGTCAGACTATTGCCAAAGGTTATACCATAATTATAATTGATTGTAAAATAGGTAGTTATGAAAAGCATACCAATTTAAAATTCTAGAAATGTTCCGCTTAGAAACAGTGCGGTGTTCCAATCTGAAACACATTTGATTGATATCTATCGACTTAGTGAAAGCGTATCCATTTCGTTTTGAAAGGAAATTAGATATCTTCATTCAATACTCCATTTAATCTCTGACAATTGAAAAGCCTGGTAAGTATTTTAGTGGTAGATGATGACGAAGATGTATTGATTACGGCTGAAGTTGTGCTCAAGCAGAAGTTCAAGTCTATACAATGCCTTTCTGTTCCAAGCTTTATTCCAGAGTTGTTCGAGCGAACCTCTTTTGATGTAGTATTGCTCGATATGAATTATCAGACTGGAGATGCTTCTGGTGAAGAGGGTCTAAAATGGCTTACCTGGATACGTGAAATGTATCCATCAACTCAGGTAATGATGATCACAGCTTATGGCGAAGTGAATTTAGCTGTGGAAGCTATGAAACTAGGAGCTGTCGATTTTGTCACCAAACCTTGGCAATATGCTGATATTCAGCAAAAGGTCTTGGCGGCTTATGAACTAGGACAAAAAAGAGAAACGGTAGAATTGGTTAAGAGGAGTAAACGGATTTCTAGAACTGCTCAAAGAGATTTAATGATTGGAGATTCTCCCAAGATGGTTGAATTGAGATCGTTGATTCAAAAGGTAGCTCCCACTCAAGCCAACGTTCTAATTTTAGGAGAAAACGGGACAGGTAAGGAATTGGCCGCAAAAGCTATCTACGAAGCTTCAGATCGTTCCAATAAACCCTTCGTTCAGGTAGATATGGGCGCTATTACGGAATCGCTTTTCGAATCTGAGTTGTTCGGTCACGCGAAAGGGGCATTTACGGATGCTAAAGCAGACAGGGTAGGCCGGTTTGAGGCAGCCCACGGAGGAACCATATTCCTAGATGAGATCGGTAATTTAACTTTACGCATGCAGTCTAAACTATTGAGTGTACTTCAGAGGAGGGTTGTGACCAGAGTAGGTGAGCATCTGGATCGACCGATCGATGTGCGAGTCATTGCTGCTACCAATGCCAACTTAGAAGAACTCGTTGCTTCAAGAGAATTCAGAGAAGATCTTTTATACCGTCTCAATACAATAGAACTGACTTTACCCGCACTCCGCGAAAGAGGTAAGGACGTACTTTCGCTCAGCGAGTATTTTATCTCAAAGTTAAATAAAAAATACGCTAAGGAAGTACTGTCCTTATCAGAAACTGCTAAAAAAGAGCTGATTGAGTATCAATGGCCAGGTAATATTAGAGAGCTAGAGCATACATTAGAGAGGGCAGTTATCATGGCTCAAAGTGCTGTGATTGAAAGTTCTGATTTACTGTTAAAGTCAAGCCACACCAAAAGTTCAAGGGCAGATACAACCAATCTGGAAGAACTTGAAAAACAAACTATTCAAGAGGTTATCCAGAAATGCGATGGCAATATGAGTAAGGTAGCAAAGGAGTTAGGAATTGGAAGAACTACGCTCTATCGTAAAATCGAGAAGTATGGTCTTTAAGCAATTCCGCATACAGATCTTACTTCGAGTTGCTGGTATCGTTTTGACGTCACTCGCTTTGGCTTGGTCTATTTATGAGACTGAATTTCTAATGACCCCTCTGGTTTTCGGACTTTTTACCCTTATTCAGGCTATTTCATTGATATTGTATCTTGAAAAAAGTACCCGGTTACTAAGTGGCTTTATCAGCTCCTTTTCAGACAAAGACTACATGAGGAAATTTGAGCCTCAATATGAAGGAAGAGCCTTCAAAGAACTTTCGTCCTCAATCAATCAACTTTTGGAAGAATATGCTCGACTCACATTAGAAAAAGAAGGTCAATATCAGTATGTAAAGTTGATCAATGAGCATGTTCAAGTTCCCTTGATCAGTTTCAAACCTGATGGAAAAATCGATCTAATGAATAAGAGTGCCCAAGTTTTATTGGGTTCCCCATTGCTTTACAGAATGGAAGATATTAACAATTACGAGGCTCAATTTTTTCAATTCATAAAATCATTACCTACTGGAACTAAAGAAGTTTATAAGAGCCAAAAACTAACTTTAGCCGTTTCAGTCAAGAAATTTATTCTAGCCGAAAGAGAATTAACGCTAGTGGCCATGCAAGACATAAGCCAAGAGTTGCAAGCCAATGAACTCGATGCTTGGCAAAAGCTAATTCGCGTGCTTACTCATGAGATCATGAATTCGATGACGCCCGTCCTTTCACTTTCAACAGCCATTAAAAAATTAGTGCAGGATGAAAATGCAAAACCGAAAGAGTCGCTTGAAGGCGAAGATATCCGAGACATTCACAAGAGTATTAGTAGTGTTGAAAAAAGAGGAGAAGGTCTACTCAATTTTGTCAATGCATATCGCGATTATACCAAGACTCCCGAGTTACATTTGGAAAAAGTGATGCTCTCATCTTTGGTTGATGATATACTTACTCTTTTCAAAGATCAATTTGATCAACATCGAATTCAGTATGATTTCAAAAACACTTTAGTTAGTGAAGCGGAACTAGAATTAGATCCCAAGCTGATCACTCAGGTATTGATCAACTTAGTAAAGAATGCTATTGAAGCACTAGAAGCGACCTCAAATCCAAATTTAGAAATCGAACTCTCACAGGCAGGTCACAATCACATACTGAGTGTTTCAGATAATGGCCCTGGAATTCCGGATGACATAAAGGAAAATATTTTCGTGCCTTTCTTTACAACAAAAAAATTGGGTTCTGGAATCGGCTTAAGTCTTTCTAAACAAATAATAAAGGCGCATGGTGGGCAGTTAAAATGCTCGCCATCCGAGGTAGGGTCAACCTTTAAGCTTTCATTTTAATATCTTAAAGCATCTCATTTGCCAAATTCGCCAACTCAGATCTTTCCCCTTTTTCTAAGGTGATGTGAGCGTAAAGTGGATGATCCTTGACTCTATCTATCAAATAAGAAAGGCCATTAGATTGTGAATCTAAATAAGGAGTATCTATCTGATGAACATCGCCAGTGAAGACGATCTTAGTATTTTCACCTGCTCGTGTTATGATCGTCTTGATCTCATGCGGAGTAAGATTTTGTGCCTCATCAACGATAAAGAAGATGTTAGATAAACTTCTACCTCTAATGTAAGCCAAAGGAGTGATCAACAATTTCTCCTTGGTCACCATTTCGGTAATTGCTTTAAATTCTTTGTCTGACTCCTTGTATTGATTCTGGATGAATTTTAGATTATCCCAAAGTGGTTCCATATATGGATTCAACTTGGACTTAATATCACCAGGTAAGTAGCCTATATCTTTATTGCTCAAGGGTACGATGGGTCTCGCTAAATAGATCTGCTTGAATTCTCTTCGCTGTTCTAATGCACAAGCAAGTGTGAG
>CBFIDS010000011.1:0-35678 GCA_965661435.1 Roseivirga sp. | reverse complement strand
AAGAGCTTAAAGAAGGCCAAGTCAAGTTTTACCGTTCCAGTAGTGCCAGGTTTGATCAAGAGTTGATACTTGAGTTAAATGCTGATGGGAAGTTTGTGAAGGATATTTCTGCAATGATCACTGGCGCCTGGAAGATCCAGTTGTTTTGGAGCGATGGTGATAAAGAATACTATAAAGAAATTGATTTCGTGATCTGATGTTGCTCTGGACCGGTTTTCTTTTTGGATTATTTGGAAGCCTTCACTGCTTAGGGATGTGTGCTCCATTGATCTGGGCCATGCCCGAAAACAAGTCTAAAAGGAAGATGTGGTGGTTGAATAAGTTGTCTTATAATACAGGTAGGGCAGTTACTTATATGCTACTTGGAGCGGTCATCGGGCTCGTAGGTGAGACGATATCGTTTGCCGGTTTTCAGCAATACTTGACGATTGTTACAGGAGTAATCTTATTGCTCTTTCTGATTTTTTCCAAAGGAAGAATTCCCCAATCCTTTTTTCTAAAACCCATCAATAAGCTTGTCTCTAAAGTGAAGTTGTCTTTGGGAAAGCTGATCAAAGGAAATACAGCTAAGACTAACCTGCTTTTAGGTTTGTACAATGGACTCTTGCCCTGTGGTTTGGTTTATATGGCATTAATAGCCTCTCTTTCAATGTCGAGTTTGGAGGGAAGTATGTTATACATGCTAGTCTTTGGTTTAGGTACTTTTCCCATGATGATCGCTGCCGCGTACTTTGGAGGACAAGTGAAAAAGTGGAATCAAAACATTTCTAAAGTATGGGTGCCACGCTTTATCGTACTAGTTGCCATCTTACTGATTATCAGGGGTCTTAATCTCGGTATTCCTTACTTAAGTCCAAAGCTCGACCGCTCAAATGACATAGTGATGTGTGAGACGCCTTAAATGTTTGGTGATCTCATGACCTAAATCATTATATTAAAGTGTAATTATTCGCAAATTAACCTTGCAGTATTAAAGACTAATAATCATGAAAACCATACTTGTACCGACTGATTTTTCTGAACAGGCTAAGAACGCCACGAAACTAGCCGCAGAGATTGCTCAAAAGGCAAATGCGAAAGTGATTTTGGTAAATGTCATTGAAGCGGCTAGAAACTTTTCTTTCAATACGATGGGTGAAGTAACTGAGCCAGTCGGGGAGGAGGCCTTCTTTATCAATAAGTTAATCGAAATTCAAAAGCAGCAGCTTCAAAGAGCAGCTACGGATGAAGCATTAAAAGGCTTAGTAGTAGATACTATTATTGAGATGGGAAGTCCTTATCAAGGTATTTCAAATGTCATTGCCGAGCATGAAGCAGATTTAACGATTATGGGGACAAAAGGAGCAAGTGGTTTAGATGAAGTACTTATTGGATCAAACACTGAAAAAGTGGTAAGATATGCTAAGTGCCCAGTCATCACTGTCAAAAATGAAGTGAGCTTGAGTCAGATTAAGAACATTGTATTTGCTACTAATTTAACCGGTGATCAATCGGAAATTGTGGTTCAGATAAAAATGATGGCTGAAATGACTGGAGGTCAGATTCATTTGGTGAAAGTGAATACTCCGAATCACTTCTACACTGAAAGACAGTTAGAAGATGAATTTTCTAAGTTTATTAAGAAACATGATCTTAGCTCAGCTGAAACGCATATTTATTGTGAAGCTACTGAAGAAGATGGAATCCTTTATTTTGCTGAAGACCTAGGTGATTCTATGATTGTTATGGGAACTCATGGCAGATCAGGAATTCTTCACCTATTAAGTGGAAGTATTGCAGAAGACTTAGTGAATCATGCGCAGGTTCCTGTCATGACCTTATCAAGTAAGCACTAGAGTTAAAGATTAGAAGAATTTTAATCACCCCTTCTTATGTACCGAAGGGGTGATTTGTATTTTAGCTTTTACATCAATTACTACTTTTGAGTTATGGGAAGGAAAAATAAAAGAGACAAAGGAAGAACGGGAGTTGTTTATTCTACAAGCAATGATTTTGATTACGAATATGATGGTGAGGAAGAACAAGAGACTCTTTCACCTTCTGAACAAAACTTAAAAGTTATGCTCGATAAAAAGAGCAGAGGAGGAAAACAAGTGACCTTGGTAGATGGATTTGTAGGTACAGAAGATGACCTGAAAGACTTGGGTAAGGTGCTCAAGTCTAAATGTGGTGTTGGCGGCACCGCTAAGAATGGAGAGATTCTGATCCAAGGAGACTTTAGAGAAAAGGTTTTAGAATTACTCAAAAATCAAGGATACGGAGTTAAGAGAGTAGGTGGTTAAAGCTTTTTAATCCTACTCAATAAGCACAGAGTTCTGAAGTCGTTCAGGAGAGTGCTTATTTCAAGTGCTTCTTAAAGAACCCAATGGTTCTTTCCCAGGCCAAGGTAGCAGCTTTCTCATCGTATCTTGGGGTAGTATTGTTATGGAAACCGTGATTAACATCTGGATAAATGAATGCTTCATATTCTATATCATTGGCTTTCAATGCCTTCTCATAGTCTGGCCATCCTGCATTAACACGCTTATCTAATCCTGCGTACTGTAACATCAATGGGGCCTTTATCTTTGCCGCATCTTCAGCAGAAACCTGACTGCCATAAAAAGGAACAGCAGCCCCTAATCCAGGTAGCCTTGCAGCCATTTGATTACAAATTCCACCTCCAAAGCAGAAACCAACTACTCCAACTTTTCCATTAGATTCGGGTCTAGCCATCAACCATTTATAAGCGACTATAAAGTCTTCCAACATTTCACCTCTATCACGTTGCCTTTGCATCGTTCGGCCTTCATCGTCATTTCCAGGGTAGCCTCCAAGTGGTGTCAATGCATCTGGTGCGAGACTCATAAAACCATCTAAGGCACATCTTCTACCAACATCTTCTATGTATGGGTTAAGACCTCTGTTTTCATGAACCACAACAATACCAGGAAGCTTTCCTGTAGCATTATTAGGTTTGGAGAAAAGTCCTTTGATTTCACCTCCGCCTTTTGGTGAATTATAAGTAATGAACTCTGATTCTAAGCGGTCATCTTTGGGTGAAACTAAGGCTGTGGTTTCATAATCAGGCATAATGAAACTAAGTAAGGAGCTTACCGTAAGGCCACCTACGGCATAAATAGAAAGCCTTTCCATAAATTTTCTACGGTCTATTTTATTGTGAGCGTATTCATCATAAAGGTCAAATACCTCTTGGCTGATGTCGTTTTTACTTAGCTTTTTCATAGATAAGAATTAAGGTTGATTTTTAAGTTAGGTAAAGTCGATGACTTTTGTTTTACAGTTTCTTTCAATGGTCTTTTTGGAATTTGGTTAAATTAATGGTGTATGGAGTTATCCTTAGACCTAGGCGAATAGGAATTGTATAAAAGTAGTAGTCTCAGCTGTTCAGTCCATTCCAAAACGTCCAGACCGGTTTAGATTAATTACTTTTACTCCATGAGCAAAAGAGCCCTCACAAAGTATTTACAGTCTTTGCCTAAAGAAGAGTTAGAGAACCAAGTGCTTGATCTTTATGCGCGATTTAAACCAGTCAAGGATTACTACAACTTCGTTTTCAATCCTAAAGAAGACAAGTTGGTGGAGGAGGCAAAGTTCAAGATCGCTAATGAGTATTTTCCGGTGAAGAGGAAAAAACCGCGTTTGAGAAGATCGGTGGCTCAGAAATACATCAAGCAATTTATGTTATTAGAAATGGATCCAGCGTTGATCGCTGAAATCATGCTTTTCAACCTAGATACCGCGCAGCGATACAACGAGAAAAAGCGAATCAACCAAGAGGCTTTTTACAAAAGCATGTATAATTCATTTCAGCAAGCAGTTGAGTTTATCAGAAACAATGGTCTGGAATCTGTCTTTAAAAGCAGATTGAACCAGATCCTAGAAACGGCTTGGTACCAGGAATGGATAAATGCAGAAGGCCTAGATCGATGCGTTCATGAATAGCTTATTCACCAAGCAACTCATCTAATGCATCAAAAGCAGCCTCCGTATTTCCTACAAACCGATAAAGAATCTCACCTTCAGGACTTAGAATGAACTTTGTAGGGAAACCAGCCACATTGAGCTTTAAGACAAGATCCTCTTTATCATTTTTATCTTTGATCTGCATCCAATCATAGCCTTTTGGCTCTGCAAATTCTTTGATCTCTTCAAAAGTGTCACCATTGTTTACACCAAGCACAACGAGATTCTCGGCATACTTTTCATGATATTCTTTTACTGTAGGCATTTCTGCAATACAAGGAGCACACCAAGTTCCCCAGAAATCAATAAGGACATATTTACCTCTCAAGTCATTTAACGAGAATGTTTCACCATCCATGGTGGCATTGGTAGTGAAGTTCGGCATGATCTTACCAACTTGAGTTGATTCTATCCCTTCCACTCTCTGGGCAACAGCATCATAAAAGGTATAATAATTCAATTCGTTTGCTAAGCCTTTGAAAAGAGTGATGGCTTCTTCTTGAGAAACCTGACTTCTTACCATCATATCAGAAAGATACCAGGCGGCTGCCTCTGAGTTTGGGTTGGAGGCAACAAATTCTTTTTTCTCCACCAGAACCAAAGAGTCTAGTTCTTTCATGGCTCCTTGAAAAAGACGCTTACCCATCTCATCATCTTCCTCAAGCCCATTGATTTTCAATTGTAAATTGACGGATTCATTCATCATGGGGAAGATCTTACTATTGATCTTTGCCAGATCATCATTCGCTGGGGTTCCAGAAGGATAAGCGTTGATGAAGTCCAACACTTCACCTGTAAACTCAATTTTATCTCCAGGGCTGGCTAAGAAAGCAAATTGGCTGGATTTAGCTGGATAATAACCACGTCCTGTCCTTTTGATAGTTCTCTCAACGTTGGGCCAAAAAACTACGAAAGTACCTTCCTTGATTTTTCCAGTATAAGTGAATTGATCATTCTCTACCATTACAGAATCGTTGACTCTTTCTCCATCTATTCCGGTGTAGCTAGTTGACATGTATTCGGTATCCAATCCTTCTACATTTCCAATTACTGTAAATGAATTTGGGTCTGAGGTTTCAGTCGTTGAAGAACAGCTTAAACTGGCAATTGAAAAAAGTAGAATTGTAGAGAGATTAAAAATTAAGGATTTCATAAGGTTACTATTCTGTAAGTCAGTTAAATATAAAATAAAGATAGCTGATAAAGAGCACTTTCTTTTGAAATCCTAAAACTAAACCACTCAGAGAAAACATTTCATGTCAACCAAAAGAGAAGACCTATATTGAATTTTAATTCAGAATAAACTATTGATGAAAGCATTCAAATTCTCTCTAATCTTTTGCTTGGTACTGTCGGTACTAGGTTTACAAGCCCAAACAGATCTTTCACTTTTTAAACCCATGGAACCAAGGTCCATTGGCCCTGCAGGGATGTCGGGAAGAGTAACCTCCATTGATGTGGTAAGAAACAATCGCAACGTCATGTATATCGGTACCGCATCAGGAGGGGTATGGAAATCTACTAGTGCTGGCACGCGTTGGGAACCCATTTTCGATGATAGGGAAGTAGCATCAATTGGTGTGGTGTCGATTGATCCTTCAAATCCAAGCACCATTTGGGTTGGCACTGGTGAAGGGAATCCTAGAAATTCCTTGAATTCAGGCTACGGAGTGTACCGAAGTCGAGATGCTGGTAGAACCTGGGAGCATATGGGCTTGGAAGAAACTCGTAATATCCATAGGCTCATCGTTCATCCAGATGATCCGAATACCATTTGGGTAGGAGCCATTGGTTCTCCATGGGGCGAGCATCCTGAAAGAGGGGTTTTCAAATCTACCGATGGGGGTGAAACCTGGAGAAAAGTGCTTTATGGCGGCCCAGGAGTTGGTACTGCCGATATGGTCATTGACCCAACTAATCCTAATAAATTGGTGGTAGCCTTGTGGGAGCATAGAAGATGGCCTTGGTTCTTCAATTCAGGAGGGGCTGCTTCTGGCATCTATATTTCTCACGATGGTGGAGAGACTTGGGATAGAAAAACAGGGGAAGATGGTTTGCCTAATGGCGAAATGGGTCGAATTGGTTTGGCCATTGCTCCTTCTATGCCTGATAGAATTTATGCTTATGTAGAATCTAAAGAAAATGCCATTTATAGATCAGATAATGGTGGTGTAGACTGGTACAGAATTTCGAATCGCGGTGACCGAGGTATCGGTAATCGACCATTTTACTATGCCAATCTCTTTGTAGATCCAGAGAATGAGAATCGAGTATATTCGCTTCACACCTATGTGACGGCCAGTGAAGACGGAGGAAAAAGCTGGAATACTTTTGTAGATCCAGGATATGTTCATGTAGATAATCATGCATTTTATATTCACCCAGATGATCAGGATTTTATGGTACTGGGCAATGATGGAGGAATGGAGGTCAGCACCGATAGAGGAGGAAGCTGGCAATACTCTGAGAACCTGCCGATCGGACAGTTTTATCATGTGAATTACGATATGGAAACGCCCTATAATGTAATGGGCGGAATGCAAGACAATGGCGCTTGGTTAGGCCCAAGTCAGCTGTTGAAGCAAGGTGAAATCAGAAATAGCTACTGGGAGAGAATAGTTGGGGGAGATGGTTTCGATGTGGTGCCTGATCCACTAGATACCAGATATGGTTATTCTTTAAGCCAAGGGGCGAACATACAGCGCTATGACCGTGAGACGGGTGACATGAGAGGTATTCGTCCTGAACATCCGGATGGAGTAGAATTAAGATGGAACTGGAATGCGGGAGTCAATATAGATCCACATGATCAAAAGACCATTTACCTAGGAGCGCAATTTCTATTCAAGTCTAGTGATCATGGTCTCAATTGGGAGATCATTTCACCAGATCTGACCACAAATAATCCTGAAAAGCAAGACCAACTAAATACTGGAGGTCTGAACTACGATAATACAGGTGCAGAAATGCACACCACCATTACGGTGGTAGAACCTAGTCCTTTGACGGAAGGTATGATTTGGGTAGGAACTGACGATGGTAATGTACAACTCACCAGAGATGGTGGAGATTCCTGGGTCAATTCTGCCGGTAAATTCCCTGACTTGCCTGAGGCAACTTGGGTGCAGCAGATCAAGGCAAGTACCTATGATGAAGGTTCTGCCATGGTGGTGTTCGATGACCACAGAAGAGATAATTGGACACCTTATGTTTACCAAACCACTAACTATGGGAGAACGTGGAAAAGACTAGTTGACGAGGATGATGTCTTTGGTTTTGCCCTTTCAATTGTTCAAGACCCAATTGAGCCAAACCTTATGTTCTTAGGAACTGAAGGTGGTTTACATGTGACCATGGATGGTGGCGAAAGCTGGGAGAAATGGACGCACGGCTATCCAACGGTACCGACTATGGACTTGGCCATTCACCCAAGAGAGCACGATCTGATCATCGGTACTTTTGGGAGAGCCATTTGGATTCTGGATGATATCAGACCAATTCGTGAGGCCACAACGATGGGGATGGATAAGCTTAAGGAAGAAACGGTTCATTTGTTTGAAATTCCTGATGCCATTAATGCCATTATCGGGCCTTATTGGGGATATAGAAGTACAGGTCACGGAATGTTCTTTGGAGAAAATAAGCCGTTCAGTGCAGCCATGAATTTCTACGTTAAGGAGAAAAAAGGCAGAATGAAAATGGAGATCTCCGATGAGTCAGGTAAAGTGGTGAGAACCCGTTACTTGTCTCCTGAAGAAGGATTGAATAAGGTCTATTGGCGTTTTGAAACTGACGGAATAAGAGGTCCAGGATCTAGACAGCCAAGTGGAGATGAAGTGACACCTCCAGGAGGATATGATGCTCTGCCGGGTGCTTATAATGTAAAGCTTACCTACAATGGGCAAACATCAACACAGGCTATCAATGTGTTAAGAGATCCGAGAATCGAAGACTGGAATGTTGTTGCGCTTCAAGAAAAGCAGGCTTTCATTGCTAAATATTATGACTTAAGCAATGAGGTCACAGAGGTAGTGGATCGTTTGAATGAAGCCCAAGAGATTGTGAATAAGGTTCAGCAACTGGACGAAGACAATGAGGAGCTTCAAGAAAAATCTAAAGAGATCAAAGACGGGTTATCTGACCTGAGGAAGCTATTTTATTCAGAACCTGTTCAAGGAAATAGGGGAGATGATAGCCCAATTACAACTCAATTGAGAAATGTGAGAGGGAAAATAGGTGGTAGTTATGAGCCCGTATCTCAAGCTGCGCAATATGCTTATGACAACTTTGTCAGAAGCTGGAGACCTGTGAAAGAGCAATTGAATAACTTCTTCGGCAATGATTGGGCCGAATACAAAAAGTTCGTAGAAGGCTTAGATCTAGTATTGGTAAAAGGATTAGGGAATTAGATCAAGATATAAATATCACTACTATAAACGCCCAGGTATTGAAAATGCTTGGGCGTTCTAATTTCTTCTTGTTGTCCCTCCACAAAGATTCCGTATTAACATTTCACCACTAATGCTTGTGGCTTGATAATTCATGAATATCTTTGCAACACAATGCAAATGATTCAAGCACATTTCCACGCTCATCATTTCCATCATCTCAGCTGAGATGATACATACATGTGTGGCCTACGCGGTCGCAAGATTTCCCCGCAATTCTTAATTAATTTCGAATCTTTACAGTTTAAATCCCGATGGATAATATTTTACGCATTGCAGTTCAAAAAAAAGGTCGCTTAAGCGATGATTCTCTAAAGCTCATCAAAGAGTGTGGTATAAAAGTGAATAACGGTACAGGCAAACTGAAAGCCGATGCCACCAACTTCCCTATGGAATTTCTCTTTCTAAGAGATGATGATATTCCTGGTTATGTACAAGATGGAATCGCTGATATTGGTATTGTTGGTGCCAATGAAGCAGAGGAAAAGAATAAAGAGGTTGAATGGGTTAAGCATCTTGGCTTTTCGAAATGTCGACTGTCTTTGGCTATAGATAAAACGCAGGATTATAATGGGGTACAAGATTTTGAGGGCAAGAGCCTAGCCACCTCATACCCAAAGATCTTGGGAGACTACTTAAAGTCGAAAGGTGTTAATGCTGAGATCCATGAGATCAGTGGTTCAGTAGAGATAGCTCCGAGTATTGGTTTGGCTTATGGCATATGTGATATTGTGAGTTCGGGATCTACTTTAATGAGCAATGGACTCAAAGAGGTTGAGCAGATCTATAAATCTGAAGCTGTTTTACTGAGCAATAAGGAACTGAGTGATGAAAAACGAGTGATCCTTGAGAAGTTATTATTCAGAATAGAATCTGTGCAGGCTGCAAAGAATAACAAATACATTTTACTCAATGCACCTGATGATAAGATCAGTGAGATTATAAAGATCTTACCGGGTATGAAAAGTCCAACAGTTCTCCCACTTGCTATGGAAGGATGGAGTTCAGTCCACACTGTGATTCAGGAGGATGATTTCTGGCAGATCATTGAAGAGCTCAAGGCAGTAGGAGCAGAAGGAATTTTAGTGGTTCCGATTGAAAAAATGATCCAATGAAAACATATATCAATCCATCGAGAGGTAGCTGGGAAGAAATACTGAAGCGACCTACTTTAGACCTTGAGGTGATCGAAGAAAGGGTGAAGCCAGTATTGGAAAAAGTGAAGGCCGAAGGAGATGATGCCCTCAGATTCTATACAGAGGAATTCGATGGTGTAAAACTTTCTTCTCTCAAAGTCAGCCAAGAAGAATTTGAGGAAGCAGAATTCCTTGTCAATTCAGATTTGAAGGAAGCCATACTTGCGGCTAAAAGTAATATTCAGGCTTTCCATGCAGCCCAAGCTCAAGATGAGCTAAAAGTAGAAACAATGCCCGGTGTAAATTGCTACAGACGTTCTGTGGCAATAGAGAAAGTTGGTTTATACATCCCTGGGGGAACTGCGCCACTATTTTCTACTGTATTGATGTTGGCCATTCCAGCCAAGATCGCTGGATGTCGAGATATTGTGTTGTGCTCGCCACCAAATAAAGAGGGTAAGATTCACCCTGCCATTTTATATACTGCCAAAATTGTTGGTGTAGATCAAGTATTCAAGGTTGGTGGTGCTCAAGCCATAGCAGCTTTCACTTTTGGTACGGAGTCAATTCCTAAGGTGAACAAGGTTTTCGGACCAGGAAATCAATACGTCACTGCAGCGAAACAGCTCGCTACTAAATACGGATGTGCTATCGACATGCCAGCAGGGCCATCTGAAGTTGCGGTGTATGCAGATGAATCTGCAAATCCCGGTTTTGTTGCCGCTGACCTTTTATCTCAAGCAGAACATGGTGTAGATTCTCAAGTAGTACTAGTCACATCTACTGAAGCATTTGCTAAAAGAGTTAAGGCTGAGATCGATATTCAACTCCCGCTTTTGAATAGAGGGGAAATGGTATTTAAAGCTTTAGAAAATAGTGTAGCGATCATTTTAGAGGATCAGGATGATTCAATTGACCTTCTGAATGAATACGGAGCCGAACACTTAATATTGAGTATTGATCAGCCTTGGAATGTTGCCAACCGCATCATCAATGCAGGCTCAGTCTTTTTAGGGCATTATACACCTGAATCTGCAGGCGATTACGCTTCAGGAACTAACCATACACTTCCTACCAATGGATTTGCCAAGATGTACAGCGGTGTTTCATTAGATAGCTTTATTAAGAAGATCACTTATCAAGAGATCACGCAAGAGGGATTGAAGGGTTTAGGTCCTGTAGTGGAATTAATGGCTCAACATGAAGAGCTTGATGCCCACAAGAATGCAGTAAGTCTACGTTTAAAGTCCTTGGAAGATGTTTGATCCACAAAAATTACTGAGACCTCATCTTAAAACTCTGGTTCCTTACACCTCCGCAAGAGATGAGTACAAGGGGGATGAAGGGGTGTTTCTAGATGCAAATGAAAACCCAATTGGATCAATAACAGAAGAAAATTGGAATCGCTATCCAGACCCTTATCAATTATCATTAAAAGCAAAACTTGCCGAGATCAAAGGAGTCGATTCGAATCAAATATTTCTTGGTAATGGTAGTGATGAACCTATAGACCTCATCTACCGTGCTTTTTGTGAACCAGGTAATGATGAGGTCATTATCAATGCACCTACTTACGGGATGTATAAGGTTAGCGCAGATATAAATAATGTATCAGTGAAGGAAGTTCTGCTAACTGATAAATTCGATCTTGATCAGGGTGCTATCAACAAGGCAATAAGTGATAAAACAAAGGTTATATGGATCTGCTCACCAAATAATCCGACCGGTAATGATCTGAGCATAGAAATTACTGAATCCATCTTAAAGTCCTTCAATGGTTTAGTTGTAATTGATGAAGCATACATAGATTTCGCGGATAGGCCTTCGTGGATTAATAGACTCAATGAATTCCCAAATCTGATAGTTCTTCAAACCATGAGTAAAGCCTGGGGTTTGGCTGCTTTAAGAATGGGTATTGCCTTTTGTTCGGTAGGGGTCAGGACTATTCTAGATAAAATTAAAGCTCCATATAACTTGAGTGGTCTTACTCAAAGGACTGTCTTAGATTCGCTTAAGAATCTTGACAAGAAAGAAGAAATGGTGAAGCAACTTCTATTGAATAGAGATCAATTGGGGAGTGAGTTGGAGTCATTAGAAGGTGTAGTAAAAGTTTATCCTACAGATGCTAATTTCTTCTTGGTGAAAATGATTAATGCTAGAGAAGTTTATTTAAGGCTTATTGAGAAAAAAGTCATTTTAAGAGACCGCTCAGGGGTCGTACTTTGTGAAGGAGGTATTCGAATCACGGTAGGTACAGAAGAAGAGAACGAAAGATTGATAAAGGAATTAAAGAAATTAAAATAAAATATCCACCCCCGAACCCCCGCCAGCGGGGGACAGTAAAGGACGATAAAAAACTGGATGGCACGAATGTTCTCCTCTAGAGGAGGTGCGCGAAGGGCGGAGGAGGAAATTTAGTAAAATGAAAAAAGTACTTTTTATAGATAGAGATGGCACTATCATCATAGAGCCAACAACTGATCAACAGGTTGATTCTTTAGAAAAGCTGGAGTTCTTGCCGGGAGCAATTTCCAACCTTCGAAAGATCGTTGAGACTTTAAATTATGAACTGGTGATGGTTACTAATCAAGATGGTTTAGGAACTGATTCTTTTCCTGAAGACACATTCTGGCCAGCTCATAATAAGATGCTTAAAACTTTGGAAAACGAAGGCGTGGTATTTGATGATATATGTATAGACCGAACTTTTGAAAAGGACAAAGCGCCAACAAGAAAACCTGAGACGGGATTACTTACTAAATATTTAGAAGGTAACTATGATCTTGCTAATTCTTATGTTTTAGGAGATCGCGTTTCTGATATTAAGTTGGCTGAAAACCTTGGGGCTAAAGCCATCTATATTTCCAAAGAAAACAATTCAAAAGCTTCATTATCAACCTTGAATTGGGATGATATCTATCAATTCTTAAGACTCCCAGATCGTAAAGCAACGGTTCAAAGAACTACTAAAGAGACCGATATTTTGGTTGAATTGAATTTAGATGGATCAGGAAAATGCCAGAATGAAACTGGTTTGGGTTTCTTCGATCATATGCTCGATCAATTGGGAAAACATTCAGGGGCTGACCTTAATGTACGGGTGAAAGGAGATCTTCATATAGATGAACATCATACCATAGAGGATACTGCATTAGCCCTCGGTGAAGCTTACTTGAAAGCTCTAGGGGATAAGAAAGGGATCAATCGTTATGGATTCTTATTGCCTATGGATGAGGCATTGGCTCAAGTAGCAATTGATTTTAGTGGTAGGCCATGGTTGGTTTGGGAAGCTGAGTTCAAGCGCGAGATGGTTGGTGATATGCCAACTGAAATGTTCATGCACTTTTTCAAGTCATTCTCAGATACCTCTAAATGCAATTTGAACGTAAAAGTGGAGGGTGATAATGAACACCACAAGATCGAAGCTATTTTTAAAGCTTTTGCGAAAGCGATTAAAATGGCGGTCACAAGAAATGAGAATGAATTAGATAAACTTCCTTCAACCAAAGGAACTTTATAATTTCGCGGATAATAAAATGCGAAAACTACTTTTCTTCCTATTCACTATCTCAAGTCTGAATTTGTCAGCTCAGGGAAATCTTGATTGGTGGGATGCCCTGCATGATTTTCCGAATGCTGCAGGTCCAGTTCGTGATAGGTATATTAATATTTCTCCGGGCTATATGGGTCCGAATGCTTTCGCCATGCCTTCGCTTCCAAATATGTTGATCGATAATGAATTTTGGGTTCAGGTATCAGGTCAATCTCACAGTGGAAATGGAGATAAAACACGAAACTTTTTCTTGAAGGGTAATTTCCCATTGGCTAAGGATAAAGTTCACTTATACATTACTAGCGTGCCATTTGAATCTTGGGAAGTTACTCCCGAGAAAAGAGATGAAAGGAGGATGATGGGCTTTTCAGGTGAAGGCAGAAATACCGGTGATGTTGCTTATGGGTTCATCTTTAAAATTTTTAGAGAAGGGTACATTCTGCCTTTCAATTTTGGGTTCCGAGTGCATGCTAAAACTACATCAGGAGGAAATCTGTCCAACGCCAGATTTACAGATCACGCACTCTATCAATGGGAAGGGAATTTCTCCAAGACATTGGTGGAAAAGGAAGATGAAAAATTTCTTTTGAAAATGTCTTTGGGTTTTGTGACTTGGCAAACAAATAAAAACAGGTTGCCTGGAGGGGCTAACCATTTGCAAAACGATGCTCCTTATTATGCATTTGGTATAGAATATAAGAAACATAAATGGTGGATAGGTTCAGACTTTACCGGTTATACTGGTCATATTAATAATCGGGATTATCCTCATTTTTGGAGAAATCAAATTCAATATCGATCTAGAAAATTGGGTTATCGGGCCGAGTATAATTACGGCCTACAGTCTTGGGATTGGAATACTATTCTTCTCGGTATAAGATACTATGTTGACTCCATAAAAGATTGAAGCAAGCCGAAACTCTCTTTTTATCATTTGATTTTGTAAATGAAAAGCGGATAGTCTCAGGATTGATTTGGGGTCTTCCAAGAGGCTCCCTTTGCTTTCAGGGTCATTAAATATTTGAAGGAATAAGACCTCCTGATACTCCAAGTTTCTTTAAGTGTGTTGAGTTTAAATAACCCTCTATTATTTGCTGGGATATACTATGATATGCATGAATAATTCTGTAAAAAATAGATATTACAGATTTTAATTTCGATTCTTCATGAATACAGAATATAATGCTGAATTATATTGATTCGGGAATTGCTGATTATCAGTAAGATACGCCATTAGCCATTCTTTATAAATAGTCTCTATAAATTAGTGATTAGTCGGTGCTAGTATTATTTTTGCGCATGGCCGAACAGATCCTCATCTTAGATTTTGGATCGCAGTACACTCAGCTGATTGCACGTAGAGTAAGAGAGCTCAACGTTTACTGCGAAATACACCCTTATAATCATGTCCCTGAATTAACTGATAATATCAAAGGAGTGATCCTTTCAGGTAGTCCATGCTCTGTTAGAGAGGATGGAGCACCTGATGTGCAGATCGATCAATTTAGAGGGAAAGTTCCTGTTCTTGGGGTTTGCTATGGTGCCCAATTGATGGCTCAAAAATATGGAGGGAACGTACTTCCTTCAGAAATACGTGAGTACGGAAGAGCAAGGCTCAGCAGAGTCGATGGCCATTTTGATCTGATGAAAGAGATCAGTATGGACTCTCAAGTATGGATGTCTCATGGAGATACCATCAAAGAATTGCCAGACGGCTTCGATATCATTGCAAGTACCCCAAGTGTTGATGTTGCTGCCTATAAAGTGCAAGGAGAAGAAACCTACGGAATCCAGTTCCACCCAGAAGTAACTCATTCTGAAGAAGGAAAAATACTATTAAGAAATTTTGTGGTTCATATTAGTGGTTGTGCTCAAGATTGGACACCAGATATCTTTGTTGAATCTACGGTGTCTGACTTAAAGGATAAGTTAGGTAATGACAAGGTTGTTCTAGGGCTTTCAGGTGGTGTTGACTCATCAGTTGCTGCCGTCTTGATCCATAAAGCCATAGGCGAAAACCTGCATTGTATTTTTGTAGATAATGGATTATTAAGAAAGGACGAATTTGATTCCGTATTAGAATCTTATCAAGGCATGGGCTTGAATGTCAAAGGTGTAGATGCGAAGGATCAGTTTTATGATGCATTAAAAGGGATTACAGATCCAGAGGGTAAAAGAAAAGCGATCGGCAGGGTCTTCATTGAAGTATTCGATCAAGAAGCACATAAGATTCAGAATGTGAAATGGCTAGGCCAAGGAACGATCTATCCTGATGTGATTGAGTCAGTTTCAGTTAAGGGGCCATCTGCAACAATAAAATCACATCACAACGTTGGTGGTTTACCTGAGAAGATGAACTTGAAGGTCGTTGAACCTTTGAATACTTTATTTAAGGATGAGGTAAGGAATGTTGGTAGAAGCCTCGAGATCGATCAGAATATTTTAGGAAGACATCCGTTTCCAGGGCCTGGCCTAGGAATTAGAATTTTAGGAGATGTGACTCCCGAGAAAGTTGCCATCTTACAAGAAGTTGATTATATATTCATCAATGGTTTAAAAGTAAAAGGTTTATACGATCAGGTTTGGCAGGCAGGAGCTATGTTGCTTCCAATTCAGTCCGTAGGAGTCATGGGAGATGAAAGAACATATGAACAGGTTGTAGCTTTGAGAGCGGTAACCAGTTTAGATGGTATGACAGCAGATTGGGTCGATCTGCCTTATAGTTTTCTGCAAGATGTATCGAATGACATCATCAATAAGGTCAAAGGGGTGAACAGAGTAGTTTACGATATTAGTTCTAAACCACCTGCCACTATCGAATGGGAATAATGAAGAGAGCTTTATGCATTTTATTGGTTTTAGTTAGTTGCATTTCTGCCACTTATGCACAGAATGTTCGACAGTTATTTAGTGAAGGGAAAAGACTTTTCGATCAGGAGAAGTATGCTCTAGCCTTGGCTAAATTCGAACCGCTTATGGCTATGGACCAGCAAAATGATATGGTTAGATATGCTTCATTCTATTATGCTATTTCTGCCTATGAATCTGGAGACATTCAAACAGCTAAAAATACCTTCAAACAAGTTCGGTCTAAATACCCAAACTGGGAGATCCAAAATGAACTTGGTCTTTGGCTAGGGAAAATTGGAGTGGAAGAAAACAATACTTCAGAAGCATTTCAGTACTTAAATGAAGTCGATAGTTCAAAATATGGATCACAGATAGACTTTTTTAAAAAGAAGGCGGTTTCAAGACTTCAGTATGTTGAGCAATTAAGGTTATTGCTGATAGCTTTTCCTGAAGATATTGTGGCATCTAGACTGGCAGAACTAATCCTTCAAGAAGATGTTAATGATCAGGATTTGGATCTCCTCAATCAACTTAGATCGAATTATGATCTAGAGCTAGCCCTTACTAGTGATCCAGTTAGTGTTTCTCCCAAAAAATCTGTTTACAATATTGGTCTCTTTTTACCTTTCGTATTCAGAGAAGATTCAACCAGAATAGCACAACTTGAGAATAATTGGACCTCCAGAATGTTTTATGGAGCCAAACTTGGAGTTGAAAAACTTAAGAATGAAGGCATTGAAATAAACTTGATTACTATAGATACTAGAGATGGGACTAAGAGCTTGAATTCAATGATTAATTCTGGCGAAATGGATGATCTTGATCTCATTATTGGCCCCGTTACTCAATCGTCTGTTGAAACAATGTCGAAGTTTTCAAGGAACAAACAGATCAATATGATCAATCCTCTATCGTCTAATAGTGATATCCTTAAAAATAATCCATTCGCATTTTTATATTATCCCAGCAATGAGTCTTTGGCAATTCGCTCTGCAGAATATTCAAAAGAAAATTTTACTAAGAATAAGAACGCAGCCATTTTTTATTCTGGCGAAGCTGATTATCAAAGAGCACAGTTATATAGAGAGTTGATTGAAAAAGACTCTTTTAATGTTCCGATCTTTATGCGTGTTCCAGCTGACCAATCAGTTAATATTCAGCAGCTGTTCGTTGAAGAAGAGGAAGTCGAGAAGGATTCTTTGGTTATTGATGGAATGATGGCTGAAATGGATTCACTGAGGAATGCTGATGTGGATGATTGGGAGATCTATTCTGAAAGAGACTTTGTTTATGATACGCTCAAGATCTTACCTGATAGTATCGGTCATATTTTTGTTGCTTCAGATTTTTCGTCATTAACGACAAGTGCTTTAAGTGGTATAGCTGCTAGACCAGAAACAATTGAAATCATTACTTCCTCTAGGTTTTTAGCTGCTGAACAATCATTATCTGTTGACCAGTTAGAATTACTAAATGCCATTTTTGTGGGTAGTAACTTGATCGATTACTCTTCTGAGGAGGTTAGTGAATTTAGGTCGAAATACATAAACACCTACCTTTCAAGTCCTGTTAAGGAAGAGAGGTTAGCAGATTCTTATTTAGGCTATGATATTGTTGTAACCTTCGGACGATTGTTGCAGGAACATGGCAAATACTTTCAGTTGGCTTTAAGAAATGCCGATGCCATCAAAGGTACGCTAACCGAAAAACTGAATTACCGAATTACAAATGATAACCGCTTCATGCCGTTTCTGAAAATCAGTAACGCAAAGGTTGTCAAAGTTGAAGAGCATTAATATGTATCAAACCACAAGAAGTTATGACCTCTTTGAAGAGGCTCAAAAGTATATTCCTGGCGGTGTAAATTCTCCAGTTCGTGCATTTAAGGCAGTGGGAGGAAATCCAATCTTTATTAAAAAGGCGAAGGGTCCATATATCTACGATGAGGATGGGAATGAATATATAGAGTTAATCAATTCTTGGGGGCCTATGCTTTTTGGCCATGCTAATGAGGAGATCGAAAATGCAGTAAGAGATGCTATAGGAGGATCTCTCTCTTTTGGAGCTCCTACCGCCAAGGAGATCGATATGGCTAAGATCATTTGTGAAATGGTTCCTAGCATCGAGAAAGTACGTATGGTGAATTCTGGTACAGAAGCGACCATGTCTGCAGTTCGACTTGCCAGAGGTTATACCGGTAGATCTAAGATCATAAAGTTTGAGGGGTGCTATCACGGACATGGTGACTCTTTCTTGATAGCTGCAGGTAGTGGCGCTATTACCTTAGGAGAGCCGAATAGTCCAGGCGTAACGCAAGGAACAGCAAGAGACACTATAACGGTCCCATTCAATGATATTAACAAAGTACATGAAGCTGTGATGGCTAATCAAGGGAATATAGCTGCTTTGATCATTGAGCCTGTTGCAGGCAACATGGGATGTGTTTTACCGAATGAAGGTTATTTAGAAGAACTTAGAAAGATCTGTGACAGTGAAGGTATTGTCCTGATTTTCGATGAAGTTATGACTGGCTTTAGGCTTTCTAAAGCTGGAGCACAGGGTGTTTTCAATGTAAGTCCTGATTTAACGACTATGGGTAAAATAATAGGAGGAGGAATGCCAGTAGGAGCTTATGGTGGCAAGAAAGAGATCATGGATTTCGTTTCACCTGTAGGGCCTGTTTACCAGGCAGGAACCTTAAGCGGAAATCCTGTTGCAATGGCTGCTGGTTATGCAATGATGCAAAAGATCAATGCAGATGAAACTCTTTATAGTGACCTAGCGCTGATTACGGCCAAATTAGAGAATGGTATTCAAAAGGCCCTAGATGATCTCGGTCTACCTTATACGATGAACAGAATAGGATCTATGATCAGTTTATTCTTTACAAAGGAGAAGGTTGTGGACTTTGAAACTGCTAAATCTACTGATCTAGAAATGTTCGGTCGATACTTTAGAGAAATGTTGAATAGAGGTATTTACCTACCACCTTCTCAGTATGAGTCTTGGTTTATTTCTACCTCGATCACCTCAAGTATTGCTGATAGGATCATTGAAGCTAACTACGAGTCTCTAAAGACCATTCATTAATAATACCAGAAGCTGATAAATATTTCTGCATAAAAGAACAGCTGAAGAAAAAAGGCATAGATAAATCCAACAATATTGAATTTGATCAGGGTTTTAAACCAACCCTGTTTGTAGACCTTTAAGAAGGAGATATAAGCGTAAGTGCTGGTTATCACGAAAAATGAGATTCCTAGAATCGTTCGCCAAGCATCAGCCTGTTCTTCACCCATTCCTTCATAGGTGATCAGCTTAAACATGATCAGCAATCCTAGACCATAGACTAAGTAGGCAAAAGAGTGAATATGTAAGGCATGCACCACATGTTTGATATACAGATGTTTCCTTCTTACATAGATCAGCTTAAGAACAGCTGCAAATAGTGGAATTAAGATAAACATCATCAAGGGGAGATTCCCTAATACAAAGCCTTTAAACCCTTCATCGTTTTTGAATATTTTCCTTGTCTGACCATAGAAATGGGCTTTTTGTTCTGAGTTTAGAAAATCACCTCCAATGGGGCTGCCACTATTTAACGAATCCCAGAATACAGAATCCGAAACTCGTGTATCTCTAGCTAACATATGCATTCGCTCAAGAAAAGGCTTCTCTTCAGATTTCGGTACTTCTACACTGCTTAAAGAAACAGTAATGTCTTCAATGTAATCCGAGTCTATTCTATTGAGTGAATCTAATAATTGATCGAAACTCGAGATGTTATTAAATCTGTTGACCAATGAATCCTCAACTAAACTTAGCTTCACGCTATCTGGGAGCATTTTTAGACGATCATTTTCTTTTAAGGCCTCAAGTGAGGCACTTGTATAATTGATTTCATCATCAAAAGTGCTTAACCCTATATCAGATAGTAAATAGCTAATTGTGAAGAAATAGAATAAACTCATCACAAAATACAGCCTAATTGGATGTATAAAGTGTTTTATTTTCCCATCCGTAAACCTATTAGACAATGCACCTGGCTTGATAAGGAATGGTACTAAACTGTGCGCTAACTTAGAATCAACACCCAGGTAATTATTAACAAACTCCTTAACCAAGGTGGCAAAGGTTATATTATTATCGGTGTTCGACTGGCCGCATGTTGGACAGAAATTATATCGTTCCTCTAAATGAGAACCGCAATTATTACATGATGTGCTTCTTCTTTTCTTCTCTTTCATCGGGAAGATTGGCTATTGCCAAAAAATCTAATGGATGGAATACGTGAAAATAGAACAAAAAAAGTCAATCTAAAAGTTGGCTTATAAACGATGGTCAAAATACTTCAATTGAGTCAAAGTAAAGTAGATCTTGATATACTGTCAGCGTATTTAGAGTCTAATTAATCTTTAAGATTGCTAATTAATGATCCAGTCACTAAAAGCCCTGTATTTTAGCAGGATTAGAGTTTGGTCTTCACTTTTGCCCATTCTTTGATCTGCCAATAAATATGACCAGTGGTTAAGTGGTTGCCTTCTTTATCATGTGCAACGGGCTCGCAGCAAACCACAATAGATTCTTCATTTTCCAAAGGTTTCATCACATGTTCCTTTAGCCATTCCTCAGAGATCTCAAAACTGACCGTAGTATCCATTTTAGCTTGGTAGTGATAATCCATTTCCATCTTTTGCATGATGATTCTGTACTTTTTTGGATTGAGGTTATTGAGAAGAACCAAACCAGTAGAATACTCAGAGGCTGTAGCTAAAGCACAGGCATGAATGCCTTTGATATGATTGAAATTCGACTTTTTATAGGGGATTTTCACTTGAACGGAATAGTCGCCAATAGATTTGACTTTAAAACCATGCGGCTTGTTGAAGGGGATCATTCTTGCAAGACCAAAGTTGAGCAGTGCTAAATGCTTTTTAGAGGTTTTGGCTTTTTCCATTAAAGTTGCAGGGTCTAACATAGTCTTAGCTTTGTTTGAATTTATAGATTCTTAGTTAATTTTCCGCTATGCTGAGTTTTTGGGAGAAAGATTTCTTTGTTGAGTACGATCACATCATAGTAGGTGGAGGTATAGTTGGCCTATCTGCAGCTATTTCTATAAAAGAGAAGGAGCCTAAGTCTAGGGTAATAGTTTTAGAGCGCGGAGTGTTTCCAGCTGGAGCTAGTACTAAAAATGCAGGCTTTGCTTGTTTTGGTAGTCTATCCGAGATCGCAGCCGATCTAAAAGAACTTTCTGAAGAAGAAGTCTTTAATTTGGTGAAGTTGAGATGGGAGGGGCTTCAATTGCTCCGAAGAAGATTGGGTGATGAAGCCATAGACTTTAAGAATTTTGGAGGCTATGAACTTTTGAATGAGAAAGAACTTTCTGTTTTAGAAGATCTGGAAAAGGCTAATGCGCTTTTAAAACCGCTTTTCGACCAATCTGTATATCAGATTCAAGATGATAGTGTTGCTAAGTTTGGCTTTCCTCAAGACTTAATTAAATCTATTGTATTCAATCCTTTGGAAGCCCAAATCCATACTGGAAGAATGATGAAGTCCTTAGCTCAATTGGCTTCTGAGAAAGGGGTAGAGGTTCTGACTGGGGCACAGGTCGTTGCCTTTGAAGAAAAAGGAGATTGTGTAGAAGTCGCATTGACTGATGGACCAAATCTTAAAGCTTCGCAAGTAGGGTTTTGTACTAATGCTTTCAGCAAATGGTTCTTTCCAAAAATAGATCTGGAACCAGGAAGAGGTACCGTAATTGTGACTAAACCTATAAAGAGGTTAAGGTTTAAAGGCACTTTCCATTATGATGAAGGTTATTATTATTTTAGAAACTATCAAGATAGAGTGATATTCGGAGGGGGGAGAAACCTAGATGTTGAATCTGAAAGGACAACGAACTTTAGCATCAATGAGTTAATACTTGAAAAGTTAAAGAAGGACCTAAAGGAGATTATTCTTCCAAATCAAGAATTTGAAATAGATCATATCTGGTCAGGCATAATGGCATTCGGACCAAACAAAAAGCCGATACTTCAAAAATACTCTCCGAGGGTTAGTGTCGGTGTCAGATTAGGTGGTATGGGAGTGGCCATTGGAAGCAAAATCGGATTAGAAATGGCCGATTTAATGCGTGAGTAAGCAATAATTACTATCTTCAACGCTTATCGAAATTTAGAATGGGTTATAAATACAAGAAGCCGACTCTCTTTCAAGCTTTCATTCCGATCATTTTTCTGATCATTGCTCTGTTTATTAATGTAAGAATATTTGGAGACGCCTCATTAGATGGCTCCAATCAAATTATTCTAATGCTCTCTGCAGGAGTAGCCTCATTAGTGGCACTTAAGCTCGGAATGAAATGGAATGAGATCCAAAATGGAATTGTCAATAGCATAAGCTCTGCAATGAGCTCTATAATAATTCTCTTATTGATCGGTTCCCTTGCTGGTACGTGGTTGCTTTCCGGAATTGTTCCGTCAATGATCTATTACGGACTTCAAATACTCAATCCAACCATATTTCTTTTTGCCGCTTGTATAGTTTGTTCAATTGTGTCATTGGCTACAGGTAGTTCATGGACAACAGCCGCAACCGTGGGTATAGCTCTTATTGGAATAGGAAAAGCTTTGGGAGTTCCTGAAGGAATGGTTGCTGGAGCAGTTTTATCAGGTGCCTATTTTGGGGATAAAATGTCGCCACTATCGGATACTACAAATTTAGCACCAGCCATGGCAGGTACAGACCTATTTACTCATATCAGGTATATGACCTACACTACTATACCATCCATCAGTATAGCGTTGGTTCTGTTCCTGATTATTGGTTTTACCCAAGGTGGAAATGGAACAGTGGGAGAAACGGATTCGATTTTAGCAGCGATAGATTCTAAATTCAATATTAATGGCTGGCTTTTCTTAGTGCCGGTTGCCGTTGTCTTTATGATAGTTAAAAAAATGCCCGCTATTCCGGCAATTCTTATAGGAGCATTATTGGGTGGAGTGTTTGCATTGATCTTTCAACCTGACATGGTCAAAGCAGTATCAGGTTGGGAAGGTACAGGCGCTGAAATGACATTTGTTGGGATTATGAAGTCCCTTTATGGAGAGATATCTATCATTACAGGTAATGGTATTGTAGATGAACTTCTCTCCTCTGGAGGCATGTATGGCATGTTAGGTACTGTTTGGCTAATTTTATCTGCTATGATCTTTGGTGGAGTAATGGAATCAAGTGGTTTGCTTAAAAGAATAGCTGAAGCGGTTATTTCCAAAGTTCGCTCTACGGGGTCTTTAGTGGCTTCCACTGCTGGTACTACAATGTTTTTTAATGCTACGGCATCCGATCAGTATTTAGCCATCGTTGTTCCAGGCAGGATGTACGCAGATATTTATAAAGAGAAAGGCTTAGCTCCTGAAAACTTAAGTAGAACACTGGAAGATTCTGGGACAGTTACCTCGGTATTAGTTCCATGGAATACTTGTGGCGCCTATCATGCTGGAGTCCTAGGGGTGGCAACGGGCACTTATTTGCCATACGCCTTCTTTAATATACTAAGTCCAATTATGACGATAGTCTTTGCTTATTTTAATATCAAAATTAGAAAGCTGAAAAATTTCAATAATTCAACTCAAGAAGCTGTATAGATATGATGTTTCCACTATCGATCAGTAAAGATGAAGTAATGGAATTGCCTCTTGGTCACTACAAGGGGAAGATCGTAATAGCAGCGAATGAACTTCAAATACAAGATGCTTTAGATGAGATCAATCAAAGCCGAGTAGTAGGGTTTGATACAGAAGCAAAACCTACTTTTGTTAAAGGACAGATCCGAAATATTGGGCTTATTCAAGTATCTACTGAAGAAAAGGTATTCTTACTCAGAGTTCATAAAGTAGGCGTTTCAGATCAATTACATCAATTCTTAGAGAATCCTAATATCTTAAAGGTGGGCATAGGGCTAAAAGATGATTATAACTTACTGGATCGTTTAAGGTCATTTACTCCTCAAGGGTTTATGGACCTGAATGATACTTTTGAAGAATTGGGTGCAGAAAGTATTGGGGCTAGAAATTTAGCAGCTATGATCCTTGAGATAAGGATTTCTAAATCAGCTCAAACCTCGAATTGGGAGCTAGAACAACTGTCGACCAAGCAACTGAAATATGCAGCCACAGATGCATGGATCTGTCTTGAAATTTACAAAAAATTAGATTTCTGGGGATATTTATAAACCAGATGCATCCCTTTTATAAACTGTCGTGTCTTTGTAATAAAACCTAAAAAAGATGCGAAAATTCAAGACAATACTAACAATCATTTTATTCTTAGCGGCCATCTCGGTAGCTCAAGCACAAGAAACTATTGAAAAGTCATTCAGCGGAGTTAAAAGCATAAGACTTTCTACCTCGTCAGGAAATGGCACAATAAAGAAAAGCTCCAATAATGAAGTCAAGGTCACGGTTGAATTCACTTTTGATGAAGACGATTATGAACCAACCTTTGAGCAAAGGGGAGATGTACTTGATATTGAAGAAGAATTTAGAAGAAGCCGATGGACAAGAGGTTATGCAGAATGGACACTTGAAATACCAGATGGCTTAGAGCTGGAGTTTAAAACAGGCTCTGGAAATATTGAAGTAAGTGGTGTTGATGTAGAGCTTAGATCCAATACTGGCTCTGGAAATATCGAAGTTGATAAAGTCAACGGAGAAGTAAGAGCCAATACTGGTTCGGGTAATATTTCTTTTAGAGATATTGAAGGTAGAATGGATGCCAATACAGGCTCAGGATCTATTAGGATTGATAATGCAAAAGGAGACGCAAGCTTTAATACCGGTTCTGGAAATATTCGAGTTAGAGAAATTGTAGGAGAGTTAGGATTCAATACTGGTTCAGGGAACATTCAAGTACTAGAAGCTACTATTACTGGGAGCTCATCCTTTAACACCGGTTCTGGAAATGCAGAAGTGGAATTGGCGGCAGAATTAGATTATGATCTTTCTATCAACACTGGCTCCGGCAATGCTATCCTAGACTTTAATGGTCAAGACATCGCTGGTGAGTTTTATATGCGCGCTAATGATGAAGATGATATTAGAGCACCTTTCCGTTTTGATAAGGAATATGAAGATGATAGAAACTCAGGATGGAGAGGAAGAGACAAGTCTTATATCAAAGAGGCTAAAGTAGGGAATAAGAATATCCAGATCAGGATCAGTACAGGTTCTGGGAGAGCAGAAGTTAAGCAATAAACTTTAAGAGGCTGTGTAACGTTTTGCGCGTTGCACAGTCTTTACTTCACAAAGTAACTCAAAGGTCAAATGCTCAAAAACTTTTTAGTGGTTGCTCTCCGCAGCCTTCGTAAAAACTCATTGTACTCCATCATTAATATTTCAGGCCTTTCGGTTGGAATTGCCTGTAGTATACTCATTCTCTTATGGGTAAAAGATGAAACCTCATTTGATAAGTTTATTCCGAAAGTTGATAGGCTGCATCAAGTCTATGTTTTTGCTTCCATTGCAAATGGTGTATCGACATGGAATTCGGTTCCATTGCCTACTTATTTGGAAATGAAGAATGCTAATGCCAAGATCGTTAATTCAGCTGTGTCAGGCTGGGGCGGAAATAGACTAATTGCCAATGAAGAAAATGATACCAGAATTAATATTAGAGGCTATTACGTAAGTGAAGAGTTCCTCGATATGTTCGAGTTTCCAATGATCAAAGGCGATAGGGGTTTGGTGTTGGATGATCCCTCCTCCATTGTGATCTCAGAAAACCTTGTCTCTATTTTATTTGAAGATGGTGTCGACCCTATTGGTAAGTTTTTAAAGGTTGAAGATGAAAGTATTCTGCAAGTTACTGGAGTTATTAAAGACACACCTCAAAATTCTACCTTCCAATTTGATTACCTCATTCCTTGGGCACACAGAGCGTCTGTCGAGCAATGGGTAAGAGACAATCAAGATAATGGGGCAACTATTCATTTCAAGTCTTTGTAGAGTTAGCTAATCCATCTGATGAAGTAGAGGTTGAAGCTGGAATTAAAGACATGCTCACCGAGAAGGGGCAAGATGATATTCCACGTGAATTTTTCTTACATCCAATGTCTAGATGGAGACTTCACAGTAGCTTTGAAGACGGCAAGGAATCGGGTGGTCAGCATGAATATGTTACTTTGTTTTCTATCATAGCCATGTTCATTCTGATCATTGAGTGTATCAATTTCATGAACTTGGCTACAGCACGTTCTGAAAGGAGAGCTAAAGAAGTAGGAATTAGAAAGACCCTAGGCTCAAAACGAGGGCAGCTAATAGCCCAGTTTTATGGCGAATCCATCTTGATTTCGCTGATCTCTTATTTGCTTGCAATTCTGTTGGTTTTTGTAGCATTGCCAGCCTATAATGATCTGGTAGATAAGCAGCTTTTTATTGATTTTACTACTTCAGAATTTTGGCTGTTTTCTTTAGCGATAGTGCTACTGACAGGCTTTGTATCAGGAAGTTATCCTTCGCTCTACCTTTCATCTTTTAACCCTGTAAAAACATTAAAAGGGAAGATTTCGGTCGGCAAGAACGGTAACCTTCCTCGCAGGATACTTGTTATGCTACAGTTTGGATTTGCAGTGATCCTGATGATAAGCACCATAGTTATATTAAAGCAGATCGATCTAGCTAAAAGCCGAGATGTCGGTTACAATCAAGAAGGCTTAGTCTCTATGACTTTAACTGAAGATATCAGTGAGAATTATGAGGTAATAGAGAATGAATTGAAACGCAAGAATTTGATCGTGAGCATGACACGTTCGAATAGTCGAGTCACAGGAATTAATTCCAATAACTTTCTGGGATGGCCAGGTAAGCCTGAATCTGAAAAGGTGATGTTCGTTACAGTAGTTAGGGGATATGATTATGCCAAAACTATGGGGGCCGAAATGCTTTATGGAAGGGATTTGAGTAAAGATTTTGCATCAGATTCTTCTTCTATTGTTATTAATAAATCTGCATTAGAGTTGATGGGTATCGAAGGTGATCCAATTGGAACTCAGTTAGATCTTTGGGGTGAAAAGAGGCCTTTGGTTGGAGTGATCGATAATATATTGATGGGATCTCCTTATGAAGAGGTTAGACCAATGTTTATGGTATTGGATGACTGGGGTGGTTCGGTTACTTTAAGACTTCAGTCTACTCGGGATATGCAAGCCACTCTAGCTGGAATTCAAGAGGTTTTTGAGCAATACAATCCTGCTTATCCATTTGAATATGAGTTTGCTGATGTGGCCTTTGAAAGAAAATACACTACGATCAATCTCACACGCAAGCTCTCAATGATTTTCGCTTTACTGACCATATTTATAACAGGCTTAGGTCTTTTCGGTTTGGCTTCATATACAGCTCAACAAAGGATAAAGGAAATTGGTATTAGAAAAGTGTTGGGAGCTTCTGTCACCAACTTGGTGGGGCTAATGTCGATCGATTTTGCCAAACTGGTTCTGATGTCATTCTTGATTTCAGCACCAATAGCATATTGGTTACTAGATAGTTACCTGCAAAGGTATAGCGTAAGAACTTCACTCGATTGGTGGATCTTCTTATTGACAGGACTTATAGCTCTGATCTTTGCGATCGCTGTTGTGGTGAATCAAGCCAGAAGGGCAGCCCTTGCAAATCCTGCCTCCTCAATCAGGGTTGAATAAGGGCTTATTCCTATAACCAATATTATCAAGGGCGATCAGCCCTTTTTTTGTTTTGTCGAATCGAAAGTTGATGCCCTTGATTCGAACTTCTTTTTTAAGATGATCAGACAGCGGAATTGATATGGTTTCCATAGCTAACTCCCAGTTTCCTCCGAATGATGAGTTCATCTTATCGATCTTCATATACTTCACCCTAAGCTTTGGAGCAAGTCTTTTATAGGGTAGTAGTGTCGTTTGAATTGTATCGCTGTTATCCGTTATCATTTGAATCTCGAAGTTTATATCTAAGGTATCGCTTACTTCAAACTTGGGATCACTTGCTCTTCCAACTGAGAAAATAAGATCATCTGAAGATTTTATAGATAAACTTGAGTTGAATAGAATGGAGTAGTCAGCTACCTGCTTTGTAGAGTCCTGATCCCAGCCCAAGATGACTGCATTGGTGCCCTGAGTCTCGCCACCCCGCATTTTTAAGGCTTCCTCTCTCCAAACAAGGAAGTTTTGGGCAGATATACTTCCTTCTAGGGTACTGGTTATGTCTATATCTTCTTCATAATCAACTAGAACAGAGTCGGAAGATGAGGTGTAGTTGTTCAGTATTATAGTTTCAGGAAACCAATTTTCTGCTGATGCATAGTTTTGAAACAAGGGTTGATAATCTTCTCTTTGATTGAACACAGCTTCAGCAAAAGCTCCGATATAGGTTTTGGCAATCTTTCTCTGTTCTTCTCCTTTAATAAGTGGGCCTGTGTTTAAGAACCAACCTCCGGGTTCGCCAAAATCTCTTCTACCCCAAATAGAATTGAATTGGCCATGATTAGCCTTGTGAATCAAAGCACCAGCTTTAAAGTATTCTTGAGTTGAATCTAACTCAACCCTTTGATATTGTCTTAGACCAAAGAAACTTGCTTCATCAGCATCATAACTTCCTTGTAGAGAAAGGTAATTGATGTTGTCTAATTCCATTCTTCGGAAGTACCGTTGATCTGTTGGTGCTATGGTTACAATTCCTTGGATGCCGAAGTTGAAGTCGAATTTGACTTGAGCATTATCTGGAAAATAGTCTAGTTCATTATAGGCGGCTGCAATACTTACAGCTTCTCCACCTCTCGAATGTCCCATTAACATCACATTGTCTAAATCAGCTTTTTGATAAAAGTCGGATTCTGGATCATTGGCCCATTCTCTCCATTGCTCTAGGTGTTTTAACATAAGCCATGCCCTAGCTGGCATTTCTCTTCCTCTGAAATCACCAGACCACGTGCCATTGATATAGTTTTCATCAATAGAAACAGTGATAAATCCTCTGCTAGCTAAAAGCTCTCCTAAGTATTGATAGCCAGGGTCTGAATAGTGTTCCATGCCATGGTTTCCATGAACGATCAAGATAAGTGGGGATTTTCCTTCCTTTTTGGGCAACCAAACCCTTCCATTAATAGGTGCTTGGTCAATTCCAAAACCCCAGAATCTTTCTCTCCACTTTTTTCTTTTTCCTGTCCATTCGGGCAGGAGTAAACTAGCATCAACAGTAGGAGTTTCATATTTTACACCATCTCCGAACTCCGGTCTTCTTTTGTTTTTACCACTTCCGTAAGTGAAGTAATCAAAGTCATATTTCCCATTTAAACCTGGGTCAGATAGGCCGGATGCCTGGAGGTCAATAGTAGAGGTAGGATCAAAATTGATAGGGTAAGGATCTTGCCCTGAGGATAGAAGAGGGTAGATCGGATATACGAACGAGGCTATTCCTATGAATAGGAATAAAAAGCCAAATCCTGTTGAGCCCCTCTTTTTGATCAAAGCTGATATAGCTCCACCAGTCAGAATTGCTCCGGCGATCCAGCAACCAAGAGTTAGGTCGGAAACGTCTCCTGGCCAACTCAATCTCATTTCATTGGCCAATAGATATACCCCAATGCTTGCGAGAATTAATACTAAATACTTAACTGGAAAATAACTGGCGATCACACTCCCAGCACTAGCTAACCAACGGAATAAATAAAATGCTAAAACTCCTATTCCTATATATACTATTGCTTGAAGATAATTGGGAAGGCCTGTTCTGAAATAGTATCCGGCAAAGGCCATGATGAATAAAGAGACGAAAAGTAGGCCCCAGAAAGCACCTTTCAAAAAGTGCTGAGCTGGTTTTTCGGAATCTGAAGGTAATTGATGAAGGTCTTTAATTCGATCGAAGAGGTGTTTCATGATTTGGCCCAGGGAATGATCATTGAATTAAACCTTTATCGGACGTTAATCAAAATGATCCACTTTGAAAGGTAATTCCTGTCAATTTAAATTTCGACTTGGTATTCATACAAATAGCAAGGAGAGTTTAGAAATTCAAACTCGGAAATGCGTTTCATTTTGTTCTTTTCAGCAACCTTTTGCGAACCTATGTTATCTATGTGGATCAAGGAATGTACACGTTGATCTATGCTGTGTTTTACGAAATACTTTCTGAAACACATTGCCATTTCAGAGGCAAAACCTTTGCCCCATAATTCTGGGATAACAGAATAGCCGATCTCATAAAGAGATCTACCTTGAACATCTTCTCGCCAGATGATACCTGCGTTTCCGATCAGCCTTTGATCTTCTTTAATGCGTGCACCTAGAATACCAATGCCCGTTTCTTCGTAGCGCTTTATCTGCCTGTTTAACCAGATTCTAGATTCTTCTTTTGCTGACCTTGCTTGAGTGATTCCTACAAAATTCAATTGAGGGTTGTCAATGAAAAAGGCTTCCCATTCCTCTTGATCAGTTTCATGTAAATGAGAATAAACCAATCTGTCAGATTCTATTGGGAACTGATATTGATGTTTATTCATCTTCTTCAACTTTGAAAGTGATGTTCCTCCCAAGGTCACTCAATAGCTGACTTTTTATTTTGAGTTCTTCCGTTTTGGAAACAATGACATCTGCTGTCAGCACACATTCCATTTCAAATTCTTGGTTGATGATCTCTAGTTCAAAATCACTGACCAATTTCATCACCTCGTTCATCTCTTCATAAGTAAAAGTGAACTTGACAGTATCTGTAATTAGCTTTTCAACCACTTTATTTGAATCTAAAGCTTCTGAAGCTGCAGTTTTATAAGCATTGATCAATCCACTGACGCCAAGTTTAGTGCCTCCAAAATACCTAATGACAACTACCAAAGTGTTTGTTAACTCTCGTGATTTTATTTGACCCAATATTGGGTCTCCAGCAGAGTGATTGGGCTCACCATCATCATTGGCTCTATATTTAGAGCCATCTGCTTTAAGTATATAGGCATAGCAATGATGCCTGGCATCATAATATTTCTTCTTGATCTCTTCCAGCTTTTCCTTGACCTGACCTTTGGATCTTACAGGTAATGCGATACCAATGAATTTGCTGCCTTTCTCTTTATAGAGGCTTTCTGAAATTTTAGATATCGTCTGAAATGAATCCTGCATGCTACAAAACTTTCAAAATCTCTTGATAGCTCAAAAGAAAAATGACAATCAATGCTAGACCAACCCCAATAAAATTTAGTCTGGTTAATTTTTCCTTGAAGAGGAGAATTGCCAGTAATGTTGAACATATAATAATTCCGATATTCATAGCAGGGTAAACAATAGCACCATTATTATCAAAAGCCGTGAGTGCTTTCAACTGAAAGTAAATGGAAAAGTAGTTCGGTACACCTAAATAGATGCCTCCAATAAGTTCTTTCCATCCAAAACGGATCTTTTTAATGATCAAGACTGTAAAGCCAAAGAAGAATGCAGACCCAAAGATAACTATAGGGTATATGGGTTCTATTTTCTCATTAACATAGGTGTGATTTACATAATTAAGTAAAGTATCGATCAGCCCTCCGAGTAAAAAAACTGCCAAAGGAAGTAATAGGAAACGAAAAGTGATCTTTTGAGCTTCGATCTTTTGTTTTCGACTCACAAGAAATATGGCAACAAAAGAAAGTATAATACCAAGGTAATTCCAGGTATCTAAAGAATTTACGGCATACTTGAATATGAACAGGCTAAAAATAACAGGTATGGCCAAGCTCATTTTACTGGCAACCGTTGCCACCGAAACACCTCTAACTTGCGTTGTATAAGCCATGAGGAAAAAAGCTCCAATGAAAATCAATCCTAAAAAATGAGCTGAGAGTATCCATTCAGACCCCCATTCTAACCTAGAAGTAAAGTTACCCCAGCCGATGTAGCTTAAGCCTGTAATTACACAAACTGCATAGTTAACCACTATGGCTGGCAAAGTGTTGATCTCGAACATTCTGTACGACCTAAAGGCCATGAAAATTCCAACATTTGCCAATACAGTGAGCAATAGATAAAACATCAGCTGAAATTAATCAAAGGCAGAGAATTATAACTTGTGTGCTTACATTTTCTGTCTATTCAAATACATCTTGTAAATTCATGCTTCAACAATTCACATTTTGAAAAAACCGGAACTTTACGAATTCAAAACCATAGAAGACAATAGAGGAGATCTTCATTTTTTGGAAGAACTCAAGGATGTTCCCTTTGAGTTGAAAAGGATTTATTGGATCACAAATACTCCTGAGCAACAGGTTAGGGGAGGGCATGCCCATAAGACGGGGGCACAGGTAATCATTTGCCAGCAGGGCTGTATAGAGGTAGTATTGGAAGATCAAAAAGGACAAGTTTTAAGCTATACCTTAGATTCTCCACACAAAGGATTGTTGATTCCTCCAATGTGGTGGGGTAAAATGCTATTCAAAGATAGAGCTCTGCTATTGGGCTTGGCCTCCGATGAATTCACGGAATCAGATTACATCAGGGATAAAAAAGAGTATTTAGGTGCAGTTTGAAATTCATTCATCACCGGAAGACAATATTAAAGTTGATTTCAATCTATTCTTCTACAATACACCTGGGTTTCTAAAAACCAATTGTGAACTTCAGGTTGAGCACTATTATTTGCTCGATCATTCAACTAAGAGTTATCAAGCGCATATAGCTTTTAGTTTATCAGAAGAAAATGCGCTAAGTCATTTTAAAGCGCCCTTTGGAGGACTTGAGGTTTCTGATCTAATAAGTGATGAAGGATTGGACTATTTTACCAAACAGGTTTTACACAGATTAAGAGAGAAAAATATCTATGAGCTCAGAATTCACCAACCTCCTGAAAATTATCAATCTAATTCACATATAAATTCTGTTTTTCAATTCAATGGTTTGGAACTAAGTCAGGAGCGTGTTTATCATGATGTGACTATAGAACAAGGATCAATCAAAGATAAGATTGCCGAAATGCAACAGCGGAGATTAAGGAAGTGCGAAAAGGTAGGTTTTGAATTCAAGCATTTCTCAGAGACTGAGTTAGAAAGTGTCTTCAAGCAAATTGATAGATGGAGAACTTTAGCGCAAAAAGGTCTATCAATGACCTGGGCGGATCTTCAAAAAACGAGCAAAGAAAACCCGAAAAGATATCATTCATTTGGTGTTATGGATGGAGATCTTTTGATCGCAGCTTCGATCGTAATATTAGTTAATGAGAAAGTGCTATATCACTTCTTTCCCGCCAGTAATGACGTATATAATAAATATAGCCCTATGGTTATGTTGATCAGTGGAATTTACGAATGGGGAAGAGAAAATGGGTTCAAGCACATTGATCTTGGTACTTCTTATATCGATGGAAGTATAAATACGAGCTTGCGAACGTTTAAAGAGAGAATGGGTGGAGAACCTTACATTGCAAAGAGTTGGAGGAAAAGACTAAATTAGAATCAAAGACAAGACTATTGAAATCTGATTTCTTAAAGAGCTCATCATGGTCATTCACGGCTGTGGTTTTCAGGGCTTTGGGAGGCTTAACGATCAATAAACTTTTTGCTGTCCTCTTAGGGACATCAGGCATTAGTCTTTTGTCTCACTTTCAAAACCTAACCTCTCTTTTCACTCTACTTCCTAGCGAAGGGGTTAACCGGGGGATCATGAAATACTGGTCAGATCCAGAGCTGTCTAAAGAAGAAAAACGGAAGATCTTTAAGACAGGTTTGTGGATTACAACTGTCATATTTCTACTCTCTTTTGGCGCGCTTTTCCTTTGGCAGGGAGAATATTTCTTTGATCGATTTATTCTAGAGTTGACCACAAAACAATTTCTGATCGTATTTATTCCAGCAGTCCTACTTATGCTGCTATCTGGTTATCTCAATTCCATTATTCTTTCCCTTAGAAGGATCAGAGTTTATGCAGCGATTAATATTCTAGGACTCTTTTTATTGGTAGGCTGTGTTTATGCAGGGGTTAAATATGGAACTATAGATCAGGCATTGTTGAGCTTTGCCGTTGGCTATGGTTTGATGGCTTTTATTGCTCTTGGGTACCTTCTCTATAAGCGAAAGCAAGTCAACCTAGGTTTTGGAAAGCCAGATTGGAAGTCTACCGGCAGGATTGGGAAATTCATTGCAATGGCCATAAGCGCTATTGTATTCGGAAGATTGCTGGATTTCATAGTAAGGGACTATATGATCGATTATTTTGGACTTGACAGAACGGGTCTTTGGCAGTCAGTGGCCAAGATGAGTACCAGTTATTTGTTGGTTTTCACAGGAACTGTGGGGGTGGTTTATTATCCAAAAATGGCATCACTGATCCATGATCGATTAGCCTTAAGGAAATATGTTTCTAGGGTATTGGGTTTTGTGGCGATGATCTCTGTTTTGAGCCTAGGTGTTTATTTTCTGAATAAAGAGTTTTTCTTGAAATTGTTTTTCGATCAAGGTTTTGAAAGGGCTGCCTATTTGGTACGTTATCAAGTCATAGGAGATCTTTTTGCGATTCTTTCCTACTTGTTAGCCTATTTACTGAGTGCCAAAGTAGAAACGGTGAAATACATTGGGGCACAGTTGATATCGGCACTCATTTATGTAGGAGTGATCTCAGTTCTCTTAGAGCAATATGAGTTAGAATCACTTACGCTTGGCTATATGTGGAGGTATATAGGTTTCTTTCTTGTACTATTGATCATGAATAGAAGAACACTCTTTAGATGAAGCCTCTCGTAACGGTCATCGGTATTTCATACAATCATTCTTCATTCATAGAAGCAGCCGTTCAATCCATATTTGCTCAGAGTTATGAGAATTTAGAGATCATCCTGATAGACGATGCGAGTAAGGATGATTCAATTAAAACTATTCAAAAGAACATTCGAGATAAAGACATCAAGGTAATTCTTCATGAAAAGAATCTTGGTTATACTAAAACCTTTAATGAAGGGTTAGCACTGGCTACGGGTGAGTACATCATTGATTTTGCATTGGATGACAAAATGAAACCAGACTTTGTTGAAAAGAGTGTGGCCTGTTTTCAGAATGCTTCGGCAAAAACAGGGGTGGTATTTTCAAATGCGGATTATATTGATAGCCAAGGGCAAAAGATTGCCAATCACAATGAAGAGTTGTTCAGAAAGAAAATGATCAGGAAGGTCCCTTTTGGTGATGTCTTTGAATGGGTGCTGAAGAGATATTTCATATGCACACCTACTATGGTCATCAAGAAGGAAGTATTTGATCGACTTGGGGGCTATGACGAAGGACTTGCTTATGAAGACTTCGATTTTTGGATAAGGTCATCAAGACATTGGGAATATGCATATGTAGATGAGGTGTTAATAGAGAAGCGCAAACTGGCTAATAGTATGTCGAGCAAGCGATATCAGCATCATTTTAATGAACAGATGAATTCGGTTTTTAAGGTTTGTCAAAAGGCTTTTCACCTTTGTAAAAGTAAAAACGAACTGAGGGCTCTTAGAAAAAGAATCAATTTCGAATTCCGTCAGTGTCTTCGGACCGGGAACGTACTCTTAGCAGAAGATTATAAGCAACTGATGAGAGATACTGGAAGCCGAATCAGTTTTATTTCTCGGTTCGGAAGGAAAATCAACCGATCTATGTTTCCTTTTATGAAGTCAAGATTCGAGTGATCTCAGCTTGATAGTCTTCACCCTCCATTTTCTTAGCTAAACTTTCAGCTTCTTTTTTAAATGAAAGGTT
>CBFIDS010000010.1:0-3710 GCA_965661435.1 Roseivirga sp. | reverse complement strand
GAATACCATAAATGGATGTTTGATTATTCCATGTTCATTCCTTTGAATGATAAGTTTGTGATCAATGCAAGAGCTCATTTGGGCTTCATAGGTACTTACTCTAATAGAACAGATTCAGGGCCTTTCGAAAGGTTCTTACTTGGAGGTAATGGATTAAATGGTGCAAACAATTTTATAATTGGACAGGATATAATTGCGTTAAGAGGTTATGAAGATAACGTGATTGATCCTACAGATCCCGAAACAGGTTTTAGAGGAGGAGTTGTCTATAACAAATTCACAGCTGAGTTGAGATACCCAGTTTCGAAAGCACCCACATCTACCATTTATTTATTGGCCTTTGGTGAGGCTGGTAATACTTGGACAAGCTTTGAAGAATATTCGCCAAGAAAACTATTCAGATCTGCTGGTGTAGGGGCAAGGGTATTCTTACCTGCATTCGGATTGCTAGGTATCGACTGGGCCTATGGATTTGATCAAGACGATTCATTCTCTCCTGCTATACAAGGAGGGTCTCAGATTCACTTCACGATTGGACAACAAATCAGGTAGTTATGCACAAATTAATCTCCATCGTGGCATTATTGACATTAATCTCTAATTTTGCGCTCGCTCAAGGTAATGGTCGTGGACAAAAAATCGGCCATTACGATTCAGAATACGTCATGAATCAATTACCGGAGTATGCAGAGAAAAAAAGCGAATTAGAGGCTCTTGCGAAGACTTATGACAAAGAGGTACGAAGTTTGTACGATGAGTTGGAAAAGATGAGAGCTGACTTGAGAGCAAACGAGGTTTTGCTCACTCCGGCAATGATAGAAGATAGAAATAAGGAAATTGAAGCGAAAAGTCAGGAGGCTTTAGATAAGAATACTGAATACTTTGGCTTTGATGGACTCTACTATAAAAAGGTAGATGAGTTACTAACCCCTTTAAGGACGAAGGTTAATTTAGCCGTGGAGGTTGTAGCTAAAAAATATGCATTGGATTATATGTTCGACAAAGCAGCCGATGTTGGCATAACCTATAGTAATCCCGTTCATGATTATACAGAATTTATAATTGAGGAATTAGGGCTGTAACAAGAGAGAAACTAAAACATTAAATAATTAGAGATGAAGCGTAAAATTTTAGTGATGATAGCTTTTGTGCTAACTGTTTCAGTGGCAAAAGCTCAGGATACCAAGATCGGATATACTTTCTTGGAGTTTATCGTTTATAACATGCCTGAAATAGAAGGTATACAGTCAGAGTTAGAGACTTATCAAACTCAATTGACTTCTCAAGTAGAAGCCAAGCAGAAAGAGTTTCAAACTAAGTACTCTCAACTACAGCAAATGGCCCAGCAGCCAAATGCGAATCAAGTAGTTCTACAAGAAAAAGAGAACGAATTGATCAGTCTTCAAGAGAATCTTCAAAAGTTCCAAGCGCAGGTTCAGCAAGCTTATGGTATGAAGGAAGCTGAGAAATTAAACCCTGTTTATGAGAAGGTTCAGAATGCTATTGAAGAAGTAAGAAAAGAGAATGGTTTTAACCTTATTCTAAATTCTAGAATAGGTAATTCCGCTGGAATTATCTTAGCTGCAGATGAGTCATTGAATATTACAGAATTAGTTTTCCAAAAACTCGGTGTTCCAATGCCCGCAGAAGATCCAACCGACAATGTTGGCCCAGATACAGCTGGAAACGGAAACGATAAGTAAACGATTTAAAATATCTCAATGAAAACCCCTTCAATCGAAGGGGTTTTTTTATTTTAAAGCATGATGATCAGACCATTAAAGTCCGGGGATACAATTGCCATTGTAGCTACAGCTAAAAGATTAGAAAGAGATATTCATCAAGGAATATTGATCTTAGAATCTTGGGGTTTGAAAGTTATTGTCATGGATTCTGTCAAGAGCCATTCAGAGTATTTTGCTGGTGGAGACGAATTAAGAATAAGTGATTTACAAAGAGCATTGGATGATACAAATATCCATGCCATTCTGATGGCCAGAGGAGGATATGGGACTACCAGAATTCTAGATCTTTTAGACTTTTCAAATTTTAATAAGAACCCAAAATGGCTTTGTGGCTTTAGTGATTTAACAAGTCTTTTGCTTCAGTTTGCTGAAAGTAGGACCCCTGCTATTCACGGCCCCATGGCATATACTTTAGGAAAAGATCATTCTTCTGATGAAGTGTTGAAATCTATTCTATTTGGAAAAAGAGAGTTTCACCTAGATTCTTCAGAAGTACTTATCAAAAATACCGGAGAGGTTGAATCGCATATTACTGGGGGGAACCTTAGCCTTGTTTACGAATCGATAGGGGCTAATAATGAGATTGATACTAAAGGAAAGATCTTGTTCTTGGAAGAAGTTGGCGAAGAATTATACGCCATAGATAGAATGCTCAATAAGCTAAGGAGAGTAGGTCAACTAGAAGAACTGGCTGGTGTCATATTAGGGGATTTTACAGATATCAATGATAGTAGTGGTTATTTCAATCGTTCAGTAATAGAATTGATTCTGAGTTATTTTGAAAACGTGAATGGGCCAATGATCTATGGATTTCCCTCTGGACATGAAACAAAGAACTACTCAATAGTTTTCAATCAACTTACAAAACTGATAGTGGGAGAAAGAGAAATTCAGTTTAATTATCTATAGGATAAAGCCTGCTAATAGCCCTGCTAGAATGATAAAAGGAGGTGGCACCTTCGTATAGGTGAGTAGTAAGAAAGTACCGATGACTACAGATACATTGAGAACTGAATTTTCAATGGGCTCGAATAAAATAAAAGCTGCTGCTGCTACCATTCCTGCGCTAGCTGCATGAATTCCTTCTAATGAGGCTCTAACTACTCTATACTTTTTCAGACTGTCCCAGAATCGAATAACAAAGAAGATCAGAAATGTTCCAGGAAGGAAAATTCCGCAAGCCGCTATAAATCCCCCTAAGATCTGACCACCAATCCCTAAATCTCGAACCGATAGAGCCCCCACAAAGGAACTTACTGAAAAGGTTGGTCCAGGTACAGCTTGAACCATCGCCAAGCCAGAAAGAAATTCCTCAGAACTCAAATATCCCTTGAACTCAACAAACTCTTTATTGAGGAAAGGAATCAGAACCTGTCCTCCTCCAAAGATTAGGCTTCCGTTTCTATAAAAGTTCTCGAACAAAAGTACGATCCTATCTTGGGTAAATGCTCCCAATAATGCCGCAGCAATAAGGACAAGTCCCCATAGAGTAAAATTGCCCCATTTGATCTTTACTTTTTCTTTGACTTCAATTTCTTGCTTTTTGTACTTGAATGCGGTTAAGCAACCAGCAAAGAGGAGAACTACGGGAAGTGCTGCAGGTTTAGAGATAAAATAAGTGACAATAGCAGATAGTGCCATTAATGCTCCTGCAGTTTTAGTGTTCACCATTTTAGAGGCAATTACATACGCCCCAAAGCTGATGAAGCCTACAGCCATAGGTTGGATGAATTTGGTAAACTCTAAGCTAAAATTCTTGGCTTGATACTGACCGACAAGAATAGCTGCAGTGGTCATGATCGTTACGGCAGGGATCATCCAGACTAATAGAGTTAAATAGGCTAAACCAGCTTTGCCAACTCTAAACCCTATTGCTGTTATTGTTTGAGTTGATGTAGGACCGGGAAGGATCTGACAAAGGGCGTAGAGCTCCATAAGCTCCTCTTCCGAAATATAGGCTCTCTT
>CBFIDS010000009.1:0-5143 GCA_965661435.1 Roseivirga sp. | reverse complement strand
GAAAGTAAGATGAAAAAATTCTTGTTGCCTCTGCTTTTCTTGCCTGTATTACTCCAAGGGCAGGAGGAGTTTGACATGAGTGCTTTTGAAGAAGCCAGTGATGCGAAAGTTTTTGTGACCAATAAAATTTTAGGCTTAAGTCCTACAAAATTATTAAATCTAAGTTTTGATTATGCAGGTCAGAATACTTGGGAAACTTCTGCAGGAGATGCCTTCACTGGTAATTATACCAACAACGAAAGCACCTTCAATCGAAACTACGGTCTTAGACTAGAGACCAACTACCCAGTAATTTCAAATAACAGACTTATCGTAAATGCTTACCTCAATTACTGGGAGAGCAGATATTCTGCCGATGCCTCTGAACCTCAATTAGGCCAAGTCTTCAATAATTCACCACTGAGAACCACGGCTTTAGGAGCTTTGATCTTTAAACCCCTGAATGAAAAGAACTTTTTGCTTTTTCAGATCGAAGGAGCTGTCAATGGCAATTATAATTTTGGTAGTATTAATATCGACTTTAGCAAAACCAAATACAGTGCATCTGCATTATATGGATGGAAATCTGACGACTACACCAATATGGCTGTTGGAGTTACCCGAACTTATAGGGGTGGAAGGCTTTTGCATATACCGGTATTGATGTTCAATAAAACATTCAATGAAACTTGGGGCTTAGAAATGCTCTTACCTGCCCGAGCTGCAGTAAGAAGGAATTTTTCTCCTAAATCATTCGTCATGTTCGGATATGAGCTAGAGGGACAAAGCTATTACCTCCAAGGCGAAAATGAAGATTTACTTTCTCCATCATTCAACTCAAATTCGACCATAAACGAATGGGAACTACGAAAGTCTGAGATTCGCACTAGAATTTCTTGGGATAAGGCGATTTCTGATTTCGTTTGGTTTAATGTTCAAGCGGGTGTTATTTTCACCTACCGAATGGATATTGATGAAATGGCCAGTTCTTCTAATGCTTGGCTAACCAATAATGTAGGAATACCGTATTACTTTCGATTTGGCATACAATTAGTAAGTCCCTAAAACTAAAATTTTAACTCTACAACTATGAAAAGACCTGTATACATACTCCTATTTGTGGCTCTTGCACTATTTACCTTGAACCCAGAAGTTCTTGGTCAAAGTCAAAAAGATAAGGATTTGATCTTAGGTAATTGGAAACCAAGTAATGGTCGGTCTGTTGTTCAAATCTATAAAGGGAAGAGCGAAAACGGTGAAGACCCCAATAAGTATTATGGCAAAATTGTTTGGCTTTCGGAGCCCAACGATGAGAACGGTAAGCCGAGAACAGACGTGAATAATGATGACAAGGAACTGAGAAGAAAACCGCTGAAAGGCCTTGTGATCATGAAAGACATGGAGTTTGATGAAGTAGATGGTAAAGTAGTTTATTGGGAAGGCGGAACCATCTATGACCCTAATAATGGTTCCACCTACGACTTTGAGGCCGAAATAGATAAGAAAAACAGTAATGTCATGGATGGACGCGGTTTTATAGGTGTCTCCCTTTTTGGCCGTACGGATACTTGGACTCGATTAGTAAAGAAATAATGCTTAAGAACCCTTTGATAAAAGTGGAGCACTTCAGTTGAAGTGCTCCACTTTTATTTGAATCAAGCTAATTTTCCACTTAAAACAGCACAAGAATTTTTATCATTGGATTAACTGGATTGAAAAGAAATTCACAAAGATCTTATTCACGCAGTTTATTCGTCTCTTAACGATAACACAGGATTCAAAGAAGCTGCTTTGAATGACCTATATCCCGTTGTGATCATTGCTATAAGTACACTTGCAGCAAAACTGATGATGAAGATGATTGGCCCAATGCTGATGCTGTAGGCATAATCACTCAGCCAAGTATTCATGCCGAAGTAGCCCAATGGGGCCGCGATCAAAAATGCCAAGCCCAATAGTTTTAAGAATTCCATAGAGAATCTAGATACAAGTCCTTCTACGGTGGCTCCCAACACTTTTCTAATTCCTAGTTCTTTGGATTTCTGATTCGCCATGAACGATACCAGTCCATACAAACCAAGGCAGCCAATGAAAATGGCAATCCCAGCAAAAGTGGTGAGCATCTGAGACATTCGCTCCTCCGTTTCATAGTAGTTTCGGATGTTCTCATCGACAAACACATAATCAAATTCATATTCTGGATGGATCTGATTCCAGATTCCTTCAATACTCGAGAGCACCTTCTCCGTTCTTTCAGGATTCACCTTTACCCCAATATTTCGATAATCACCCTGATCGGAGAACATGGTGATAGGTTCGATCTTGTAAAATCTGTTCCATTGCTTTTTTGAGTTTCTAAAGACATAAAGAAGCCAAAGGGGAAATCAGAATTATCAGGTGCATCTTCTAAAACGGCTATGACTTGAAAATCAGTTTTCTTATTTAACCTAACAGTTCGCCCAACTGCTGACTCGCCTGGAAAGTATTTCTCGGCTAATTCCTCTGTCAGAACAAGCATATTGGGTTCATCGAAATTATCTAGACTTCCTGCTTTTACAGGCCATGTGAACATCTCAAAAAATGAAGGCTCCGTATAGACCAAATCCGGATTCTCTTCATAATAATCTATGCTTTCATCAGGTGTACCAATGGAGACCAATCCATACCTGTGGTGATAGACATGTGCGATATTCGCCAAGCCAACAATATCTTGCTCCATTGCATCGCGTATGGGTAGTGGAACTCCGCCTTGTGTGTATTCTCGGCCATCCACCAAATCTCTATGTCCAATTCTATAGATGCTTTCTGCCTTCTCATGGTATAGGTTGAAGCTCAGTTCTTCCTTCACGATCAAGAACATAATTAGGCTACAGTTAATGCCCAATGTCAATCCTGAAACATTGATCACTGTGAAAAGCTTATTACGCACTATGTTTCGCCAGAGGATTTTGAAGTAGTTTTGTATTTATTGTGTTCAAGTAAATATTACTCGCTTCTTAATGAATCAACAGGATTTGATGTTGCGGCTTGGAAAGATCTCAGGCCTGTGGTTATTAATCCCACAACTAGGGTAAAGACTATGGCTATGGCAAAAACCCAAACATCGAGTTCAATACGATATTCAAAGCCAGAGAGCCATTTGCTCATAAAATAGTAACCGAAAGGCACGGCCACCAAAAATGCAATGGCGATAAGCACTAGCATTTCTTTAGAGAAAATATTGAGGATTTGATTGACAGATGCCCCCAAGACTTTTCTAACCCCAATCTCCTTTCTTTTCTGACTGGCCATGAAAGAGACTAAACCGTACAAGCCTAAACAACCTATGAGAATGGCTATACCTGAAAAGGCTTGAAATAGCTTAAGCATATCTGATTCCTCTTGGTAGTTTTCCATGATAGACTCTGAAAGCAGGGTGTAGTCGAAAAGTGTGTCAGGATACTGAGCTGTCCAAATTTGCTCTAGTTGTTCGATCAGATCAGAAGTTTGAGCCACACTACCATTGAACTTAAGTGCCCCTTCGTAGAAAAAATCAGGATACTTGACCATCACCATCGGGTCTCTTTTCTCTTTGAGATCCTTATTGTGAAAATCTTTAAATACACCCACTACTGTTTTTGGGCCTGAAAAACCAGAGCTGATCTCTTTGCCTATAGCCTCGTTCGGATCATCCATTTCCATAAGCTTAAGGGCTTCCATCGAAAGCAGCGCCTCTGAGAGCATATCGTTCTTTTTGATATCTCTTCCTGCCAATAATTCTATTTCGTAGAGGTCTAAATAGTGTTCATCAATGATCTTATAGGCAACATCGAATTGACCTTCTGTCTCTAAAGGGGCATAACCAAAGGTTGATCCAATGTTATTGTCGGACAATGGACTGCCGAATGCGTAGCTCACGTTTTGTACTCCAGGAAAGCGAGTTAATTCATTACGCATCACCTCAAGCTTTGAGTTTTCAGGCGTTGGAAGTGGGAAGGTGATGATCGATTCTTTTGCAAAACCTAGTTCTGAGTTGCTGAAATACTTCATTTGACTCACAACTACTATGGTACAGATAACCAAAACCTGTGAGATAAAGAATTGAAATATAACCAGGCCTCTTCTTGTATTGATGTTACCTGATAAACCAGTCTGACCTTTTCCTCTTAATACTGAAACAGGCTTAAGCTTAGAAAGAACGAATGATGGGTAGAGTCCTGCAAAGAGCGTGACACCTATAATTACGCCAATGATTACACCTAGTAATTGAATATCGTTGATGAGGTCTAACGAAAGATTATAACCTAGGAGCTCTCCCAAATTCGTCATTACCAATTCAGCAATTCCGATGGATATGAGTACAGAGAGCACGGTGATCAAGAAAGTTTCGCCTAGAAATTGAAATATCAGCTGACGCTTGTGCCCACCTAATACCTTTCGAATACCTACTTCCTTGGACCTTTTAATAGCTAGTGCAGTTGAAAGGTTGACAAAGTTGACACATGCCGTGAGAATCAGGAAAATACCAACAGCAATAGGAACAGTGAGCAAGTCTTTATTGATCGCTGAGTTTCCATAAGTATTATACTCAGGCTCATAATGCATTTCCTCGAGACTTTGAACACCAAATGAAGTGGCATTTTCAGTTTCAGGGATATACTTTTCGCTAAGATCAGGAAGAACGGCTGCCAGCTGCTTCTTAGAGACATTCTGATTTGTCAAAAAGAATACCTGTGCATTGCTCGAAGTTGAGGTCCAAGATTCAGGTTGATAGAAATCAAAAATATCTGCAACTGACTCATATTCCATAATGAACTTGAAAGGAATCGAAGTATTTTCTGGCGGGTCTTGCACAACCCCTGTGATAAAGACATTTACTCTGTTATTCATCTTTACCTCTTTCCCTAAAACTCTATCATAACCTCCATCGGTCACGCCAAAGAATTTTTCAGCCAAAGCGGTAGAAATTACTGCAGAACCAGGTTTAGTTAATGCAGTTTCAGGATTGCCTATCTCCCATTTATAATCGAAAAGCTTAAAAAATGTAGAATCTGCAAAAGCAATTCCATCTCTTTGCTCAAAATGATTCCATGCACCCGAAGCATCCTTTACACTCAGTTGATTTTCGCCAGTATAAAAAGTCCTACAAGCCGTACCTAGTTCAGGGTAGTCGTTCATAAAGGCC
>CBFIDS010000008.1:0-44908 GCA_965661435.1 Roseivirga sp. | reverse complement strand
GCAATCCCCCCTCTGATCGGCAGTTGATGGTAAGGCATGTCTTTCACGATAAAATCAATGAAATCAACCACACCAGCATCCGTTGCAGATCCAAAATTGGCATTGGAAGGTAGAATGATATCCACCAGAACAGCAATGGTTTCTAGTTCATGTTCATTCAAGAACTCTTCAGCCAAAACCTCGCGGTCATGTTGTTTTTCATGCTCATTACGCCCATATCCCGGTAACTCGTTGGCTACTGGCTGCTGGGTAGCTGCTTCTTCATTAGGTGAACAGCCGCTAACCATTAAGCCTCCAGCGGCAGCACCAACTAAAAGTGATTTTAAGGAATCTCGTCTGTCCATCTTATACTATGTTTCTCTTTTTAACTTGATCTACTAGGTAATCTGAAGCTCTCCAGGCCAAGGCAAGGATTGTCCATGTCGGATTTTTATCCGCTTGAGAGACAAATGGCCCTGCATCCATGATAAATACATTTTCGCAGTCGTGGAGCTGATTGTATTTGTTGGTCACCGACTCTTTTTTATCGTCTCCCATTCTGGTTGTACCTACTTCGTGAATGATCTGTCCCGGAGCTGTTAAGCCATAATCTCGATCAGCACCCGGTTTGTCTCCAAGTAGAATTCCACCCGTAGCATCTAAGATTTCTTCGAAGGTATCTTGCATATGCTTGGCCTGCTTCACTTCATGCTCTGTCCACTGATAGTTGAATTTAAGGACTGGAATACCCCATTGATCGACCTTTTCATGATCGATCTCACAGAAGTTGTCTCTTTGTGGAACACTTTCGCCCCTTCCAGAAACTCCCATCGTAGCTCCGTAGTACTTTTTAATATCATCTCGGAGAGAATCGCCATAGCCACCGACTGTGCCACCGGTTACTTTATTCAAGTCATTCGGATTGAATCCGAAGCCATAGCCGGGCATTCCCATTCCACCCCAAACTTCTATATGGTAACCTCGTGGGAAATCTAATTTCTTATCGTTCAACCACCATGGGGTATAAACGTGCATTCCACCAACCCCATCTTCGTTATAGGTCTTTCGATCCATCAATTCTGGAATGAACACAGATCTACTCGCTCCCGTTGAGTCATGTAAGTAATGTCCTACTAAACCACTTGAATTACCCAAGCCATTTTCGTGAATCGAACTCTTTGAATTCAATAGTATTCTAGCCGTAGAACAAGCTGAAGCCGCCATTACCACCACTTTAGCTTTCAGGTGATATTCTTTTCTATCCGCCTTATTGATATAGTTGACGCCTGTTGCCTTTCCTTCGCTATTAGTGGTCACTTCTCTGACCATAGCATCGGTGAATAACTCTACTTTACCACCATTCTTCTGCGCAGGGAAGATCAAGCAAGTACCAGATGAAAAATCTGCATAAGCAGAACAAGCACGGTTACATTGTCCACAATAGAAACAGCTTCCCCTTTGGTTATTGATCCTTTTGGTAAGTATTGAAAGTCTAGAAGGGATTACAGGAATACCTGATTTCCTTGCTCCTTTGATATAGTAGAGCTCATGGAGCCTTGGCTTTGGAGGTGGTAAAAAGTAACCATCAGGTTCGTTATGAATATTCTCTTTACTTCCGAATACCCCTATCAGCTTATCTACCTTATCATAATAAGGCTTAACATCATCGTACCCGATCGGCCAATTATCGCCTAATCCATCTACACTTTTTCTCTTAAAATCTAAAGGACCAAATCTCAGTGAGATCCTTCCCCAGTGGTTTGTTCTTCCGCCAAGCATTCTACTTCTGAACCACCAAAAATTTGTCCCTGGAGCATTGGAGAAAGGTTCTCCCTCTATGTTCCAGCCTCCATAAGCGGCATCGAAATCACCAAAGGAGCGTCTATCGGAGCTTGCGCCTCTTCTAGGAGATTCCCAAGGCCATCTCAATTGAGTTCTGTATTCGTCTTGTGCTGGGTCAAAAAATGGACCGGCTTCTAACACCGCCACATCGAATCCGGCTTCTGACAGAATTTTAGTGGCCATACCACCTCCGGCACCGGAACCTACAATGGCAACATCATAGGTTTTTGATGATTCTATTACTTGCATAGGGTAAGTTGCTTGTTTTTAGTTTTAAGAAGAACCAAGATAAAGATTCTCGCCAAAAAAGGAAGGGTGTTAGAATACTAAAGGTCGATAATTGGAAATAAAAAAGTCTGCAAATAAAAAAGGACAATCAATTCTGATTGTCCTTTTTGGAGCCTCCTGCCGGTCCCGATAGCTATCGGGAGAACCAATGACCTATTGATATCTTTGAACAAGTTTTTGCTGCATCGCTTCATACTTCATTAAATTCTTAATGTAGACCCTAGATTTCATTTGCTTAATGTGATTTTCGACCTTCTTCGCATGTTGCTTATCTCTACATTCTAAGAGTAATTTAATCACCCAGTCGGTTGCTGCTTTTGTGTAAGCACCTTGATAAAGCCCAAGATTGTGCTGAATCAATCTTTCATAAGCATCAATTGATTCACCAACATAATACTTGTCTAAGGAGTCAGAATAGATAATGTAAACTGTGTGCATATCATAAAAATAAAAAAGGACAATCAATTCTGATTGTCCTTTTTGGAGCCTCCTGCCGGGGTCGAACCAGCGACCTACTGATTACAAGTCAGTTGCTCTACCAGCTGAGCTAAGGAGGCTTTCCTTTCGCGTTAAGCGAGTGCAAATATAGAGGGCAATCCTCAAAATGCAAACCTCTTTAAAACGATTTTTTGAAATAATTTCTAGCCTTTTGATTATCAAAGACTTCTTAAAATTTTTAATTGCTTTTTCAGCTCTTTTACTTCTTGTTGAGCAGCTTCGATCTTCTGGTTGAACTCAGCAGTAAGCTTATCTGCAGTCTTACTATTTGCAAAGAAAGTCAAGTTGTTCCTCCAAAGTGAAATATTATCCTCCAACTCATTGATCTTTCTTCTAACTGTAGACTCTTTCTTGTTCAATCGTCTATTTCCACCAGGACCACTTTGGATACCTGACATTTCAGCACGAATTGTTAAAGATTCAGTCTCATTTTCATCAAGATCTAATGAGCTTACATAAACCTCAATAGCATCTGAAAACTCCTTCTCTATCTTCTTAATGGCATTTCTAGGAACAAAACCAATTTGATTGAATTCATCTACTTTATTCATCAAATCTTCTTCACTTCCATTACCTGCCTTAGCTTCTGCTTTTAAAGCCTTGATGATCCCTTCTTTAGCCTCTTGATTTACTACATACTTCTCTTCGGCCTTATTCTGTTGAGTTCTTCTATTATTGAAGAAAGTATCACAAGCAGCTTTGAAACGTTCATAAGTTTCATTCCTTTTCTTTTCAGGAACCGGACCAATGTCTTTCCATTTTCTTTGTAAGCCTTTAAGTACCTCTGCAGTTTTTTCCCAGTCTTCACTGTTTTGAACTGCTTCTGCTTCTTCTGCTAATTTGATCTTCTTTTCGAGGTTTTCTTTGCGTTGACCTTCTAGTGTTTTAAAGAAATCATTTTTATTGGCAAAGAACTTCTTAAAGGTTCCCCAAAATGCCTTATTCACAGCTTTAGCTTTCTCACGTGGAATTCCTCCTATGGCATCCCATTTCTTTTGAAGCGCTAAGATCTCTTTGGTCTTTGCATTCCAATTATTGATTCTATCAGAAGTGAAATCAAGGAAAGGTTCAAGCTCTTTTACCAACTCCTCCTTTTTGACAAGGTTTTCCTTCAATTCACCCTTGAGTGAATCAAGGTATACTTTTCTCTTTTTATAAATCTCATCGGAAGCCGCTTTGAACCTTTGCCATAATTCTTCTTGAACCTCTTTAGGAACTGGGCCTACATGCTTATACTCTTCATGCAGTTCATTCAATTGAATAACAGCTTCTTTTATGTTATCTAGCTTATTAAGTGCCTCTGCTTTTTCACAAAGCTCTTTTTTGGCCTCTAAATTTTTCTTTCTATCAAGCTCCTTTAGTTCAAAAAGGATGTGTCTGTTATTAAAGAATCTATCTAAAAGAGCATTGTAGTTGGCCCAAAGTGTCTTATTGTGTTGACCTGGAACTGGCCCAACCTGCTTCCAAGCTTCCTGAATATCTTTGATTGGTTTGATGCTTGTAGTAGCGTTTTCACCATCTATGAGCTCTCTCAGTTGCTCCAAAAGTTCTTGCTTTTTTTCAAGGTTTCGACCCCTTGACTCTTGCTTTTCTTTAAAGAATGAGTGCTTTCTATCCTTAATAAGTTGATGACTAGCATCGAAGCGATTGAAGATCTCATCATGTCTAAATTCAAAGGTATCTTCTTCCCCTCCTTCTGCTTTATATTTGTCAAGCGCAGCTTGTCGTATTTCATGCTCCTTCTCTTCGAAAAGAGGAACGATCTCTGTTAGAATTCTATCAGTTCTTCTAAAAGTGGTTAGGTCTGGTAGTTCTTCTATGGCTTCTGCAAGCTGCTCTCTTGAATATTCGGAGTAATCTGGCAATTCCTCTTCGTGATCCTCATCATCCTCATCATCATCGTCATCAGAATGAAGATCATCTTCAGAATTTAATTCTTTATCGCCTTTGGCCGTAGCGTTCTCTTTAGATATTTCTTCAGGCTTAGTATCTGTTACTTTCTCCTCAGAAACTTCTTCAGCATCTTCAAGTTTAGCTTCTTCCAGCACTTTAGTTTGTGGTTCAGAAATTTCTTCTGTTGTTTTTTCGACTACCTCGGACTCCTGTGATTCAATTTCTTTTTCCTCTTGAGCTACTTGAGATTCTTGCTCTTGCGATGTGCTTTGAACTTCCTCAGTTTTATCTGATTCTGTCTTAATATCTTCTTTTACATCAGCTTTAGAAGATGTACCTTCTTCTGGATTGGAGTTATTCTGATTTTCCTTTTTTTCTTCTTGCTGCTTGTTACTTTCTTCACTCATATCTTTAGATCTTATCGGCTTTCACCGAACCGTTACATAATCAAATTTAGTAAAAGAATCAATTCAAACGAGGGTCTGCTGGGTAATTTGAGAACACCTTGTATTTACCCCCCATTTGCTTCAAAATAGATTTCCAAAGTATATCTGATTCCATATCAAAAACCTCTTTTGACGAGGCAGATTTCCTAATGAACCAGGATTGATTATCCAACTCTTCTCTTAGCTGACCAGTTCCCCAGCCTGAATAGCCGAGATAAAACTGGATATCGTCCTCCTTGAGCATTCCTGAATTAAGCATAAACTTGATCTGTTCAAAGTCTCCACTCCAGCAAAGGTCTTCGTTTAAAACAATGGAGCCTGGAATCTCATCTTTCAGTCTATGGACAAAATGTAATGTATTTTGTTCTACCGGACCGCCAATATTTAAGTATCCATTAAATTTGATCTCCTCATCCATTACATGACTCAATGTAAGATCACTTAGCTTATTCAGGACTAAGCCAAATGTTCCTTCATCAGAGTGTTCACAGATCAGAATCACTGTCCTTTCAAAATTAGGATCATTTAAAAAGGGTTCAGAAATAAGAAAGTCACCCTTTTCAGGGTCAGGTAAATTTTTGTCGAATTGAAAAATAGCATCCATTAGAATGGAAATTATAAATGCATATTTACTTTGCCTAACGAAACGGTAAAACTTTACTGTTTAATTTTGTTAAGTACATAAAGCTAAAATATGGCAGACCGAATAGCAGATTTAAGGAAGGAATACACGCAAGCCTCTTTGGAAATAGACTCATCTCATGAGAATCCTTTTGTTCAATTCGAAAAATGGTTTGATGAAGCAAAAAAAGGAGAGCTTCCTGAACCCAATGCCATGGTGATCAGTACTGTGGATGCATCTGGACAACCTTTTCAACGAACCGTTTTAATGAAAGCCCTTCGTGAAGATGGAATTGTTTTCTACACTAATTACGAAAGCAGAAAGGCTAAACAGATTGAAGGAAACAATAAAGTGAATATCCTTTTTCCATGGTTCCCTATGGAAAGGCAAGTCTCAATTCAAGGTATTGCAAAGAAAGTATCTGCTAAGGAATCACTCAACTACTTTTTAAGCAGACCGCATGGGAGTCAATTAGGAGCATGGGTTTCAGATCAAAGTAGTATAATCAGCTCAAGGTCAATTTTAGAAACTAAGCTGGCTGAAATGAAAAGAAAGTTCAAGGAGGGTAAAGTGCCATTGCCTGATTTCTGGGGCGGATACATTATAGAGCCTACCTCTTTTGAGTTCTGGCAAGGAAGACAAAACAGACTTCATGATCGTCTCTATTATGAGAAATCAGGAGATCAATGGAAGATCAGTCGACTTTCTCCTTGATCTTTAGATCAGATCGAAGATAGACCTAAGTCCTGGAGTACGTTCGACAGTAAAAGCTTCACCATACTTCGCTCCTATTTCATGTCCATAATGAATACCTCGTGAATCAATCATATTCCAAAATTCAGGAGATGAAATATAAGTTTGAGGCTCGTTAGAATTAGGGTCATGAAACTGTGATTTAAAGGCTTTCATTGCCCTCAGTTTAGTGTCCCAAGCAGATGAAACATCAACAATAACATCAGGAGTCTGCGGAATGCTTTGAATGTAGTGGTAAACATTCTTGGGTCTCCAAGGCTCTTGCTTATTACCTTCCAATTCCGTTTTAATCATTGCTAACCCCGATAAGAAACAAGCTTCTCTAGCCAATTCTGCTGCTCTTCCATGATCTGGATGCCTATCTTTAGTGGCATTGGCCAAAACGATCTCAGGCTTATATTTTCGAATCATCTTGACCAATTCCAGTTGATGTTCTTCATCATTCCTGAAAAAACCATCTCTGAAACCTAAATTCTCGCGTGCCGATAGCCCCATGATTTCAGCTGAATCTTCTGCTTCCTTTAATCTGAGTTCGGGAGTACCTCTTGTACCTAGTTCCCCTTGAGTAAGGTCTATAATTCCAGCTTTCATACCGCTTTGGACAGAAGAGATCAAAGTTCCTGCACAGGAAAGCTCAACATCGTCTGGATGAGCTGCAAAGGCTAAAATGTCAAGTTTCATGTTATTTATTTAAGAAAGCCGAGCCTAAGCTAGTTCTTTATTGGACTCTGATTCAAATTCTTTTTCAGTCAGGAATCTTTCTGCATCTAAAGCGCCCATACAACCTGTTCCAGCTGCTGTAACTGCTTGTCTATAAACTCTGTCTGCTGCATCCCCAGTTACAAATACTCCTTCAACATTGGTTTTAGTGCTCCCAGCCTTCACTTTAAGATAACCTGCATCATCCATTTCCAAATAATCTTTAAAGATGTCTGTATTTGGTTTATGCCCAATGGCAACAAAGAATCCACTGATCTCTAGTTCCTGAGTTTCTTGGGTTTGATTGTTAATTACCCTAACACCAGTAACACCGGTTTCATCACCTAGCACTTCTTCTGCCTCTGTATGCCATAACACCTCAATGTTCTTTGTATTCTTTACTCTTTCCTGCATTATTGTGGAGGCACGCATTTCATCCCTTCTTACCAATAAATATACCTTAGGACATAAATTAGCCAAGTAAGTCGCCTCTTCAGCGGCAGTATCTCCTCCCCCCACTACTGCGACTGTTTTTCCTTTGTAGAAGAAGCCATCGCAAACAGCACAAGCTGAAACCCCTTTGTTAGCAAAAGTCTTTTCGGACTCTAGTCCTAAATACTTAGCACTAGCACCGGTTGAAATAATAACTGATTCAGCAGTCACTTCTACCTTATCATCGATCCAAACTTTATGAGGGTAACTAGAAAAATCTACTTTAGAAACTACGCCATAACGAACATCTGTACCAAATCTTTCCGCTTGCTTTTGAAGATCTACCATCATTTGCGGTCCATTTATCCCATCAGGGTATCCAGGGAAATTTTCCACATCATTAGTTGTTGTTAATTGGCCACCAGGTTCTCCTCCAGTATACAATACAGGACTTAAACCTGCTCTTGATGCATAAATTGCTGCTGTGTATCCTGCTGGTCCAGAACCTACGATCAGTACTTTAATTTTTTCGTTCGCCATCTTCTTTTCAAAATTTTGTCAAAACTATATGATTAACAGTTTTATGCCAAGTAATTGTTCCTAATAACATCAACAATAAAAAAAGGTGCCATCAGCACCTTTTTAATCTATCGTTTTTCTTATTCTTTATCCTAAGTATGGCTTTAATGCTTTACTTCTAGAAGTATGTCTTAACCTCCTGATAGCCTTTTCTTTAATTTGTCTAACACGCTCTCTAGTTAGGTTGAATTTCTCACCTATCTCTTCCAGCGTCATTGAATGTTCGCCATTCAATCCAAAGTAAAGAGTGATCACATCTGCCTCCCTCTGAGTCAAAGTTGATAAAGCTCTTTGAACTTCTCTTCTTAAAGAGTCATTCATTAGTCCAGTATCAGGCTTCTCTTCAGAGTCGTTTTCTAGAACATCAAGTAAGCTATTCTCTTCTCCTTGAACGAAAGGTGCGTCCATAGACACGTGTCTACCTGAGATTTTCATCGTATCTACCACTTCATTAGTAGTTACTTCTAGCACCTCAGCTAGTTCATCTGGAGATGGCTCTCTTTCAAATTTTTGCTCTAATTCAGAGAATGTCTTTGAGATCTTATTCAAAGAACCTACTCTGTTCAATGGAAGTCGAACAATTCTAGATTGTTCAGCAAGCGCTTGAAGAATTGATTGTCTAATCCACCATACTGCGTATGAAATGAACTTAAAACCTCTTGTTTCATCGAACCTTTGAGCTGCTTTGATCAAACCCAAGTTACCTTCGTTGATCAAATCACCTAATGATAAACCTTGATTTTGATATTGCTTAGCCACAGATACCACGAATCTTAAATTGGCTTTAGTTAGCTTTTCCAAAGCTAGTTGGTCTCCCTCTCTGATCCTCTGAGCAAGCGTCACTTCCTCATCTGGTGTAAGAAGGTCTACCTTACCAATTTCCTGTAAATATTTATCTAGAGATTGTGACTCTCTGTTCGTAATCTGCTTACTAATCTTAAGTTGTCTCATTCAACTATTTGCTTTTCCCTTTTAAAAACTCTTGGAACAACATGTAAAATATGAAAAGTTCCAACTAAAACAACGTAGTGTTGACTAATTCTGTTCCTCTTTGCCTTCAGGTTTTGGTAATAAAACCTTTCTAGACAATCTGAACTTACCTGTTTTCTTATCTACACCGATCAGTTTAACAGATATCTCTTCACCTACTTCTAAAACGCCTTCCATTTTCTCTAGACGTTCCCACTTGATCTCTGAGATGTGTAATAATCCATCTTTTCCTGGCATGAACTCAACAAATGCTCCAAATGGCATGATTGATTTCACTTTACCTTCATAGACCTCTCCTACCTCAGGAACTGCCACTATAGCTTTAATACGACCCACTGCAGCATCCATTGCTCCTTTATCAACAGCAAATACACTTACTACTCCTGCATCGTCTACTTCTTCTATATTAACAGTTGCACCTGTTTCTTTCTGAATCTCCTGAATCACTTTACCACCTGGTCCTATAACAGCACCAATTTGATCTTTAGGAATCTTAAATTTCTCACTTCTAGGTACATGTGGTTTGTAATCTTCTCTTGGTTGAGTGATCACTTCATTCATTTTACCTAAAATATGATCTCTTCCTTCTTTAGCTTGATTCAAAGCTTCTTCTAGTACTTGGTAAGAAAGACCGTCAACTTTGATATCCATTTGACAAGCGGTTATCCCTTTTGCAGTACCCGTAACTTTAAAGTCCATATCACCTAAGTGATCTTCGTCTCCAAGGATATCTGAAAGAATCGCATATTTACCAGTTTCAGCATCAGAGATCATTCCCATAGCAATTCCCGAAACAGGGCCTGCAATGTTGATACCGGTATCCATCAATGCTAATGACCCTGCACAAACAGTTGCCATTGAAGATGAACCATTAGATTCAAGAACATCAGAAACTAATCTGATCGTATAAGGATTATCTTCTTCAGCAGGGAGAACTTGCTTCAAAGCTCTCATAGCCAAGTTTCCATGTCCTACTTCTCTTCTTCCTGGACCTCTATTAGGTCTTACTTCACCTGTTGAAAAACCTGGGAAGTTATAATGAAGAATGAATTTGTTGTAACCTGATTCAGTGGCACCATCAATCATTTGCTCATCAAGCTTAGTACCTAAAGTACATGATGTTAATGATTGAGTTTCACCTCTTGTGAATAATGCAGATCCGTGAGCTGATGGTAAGTAATCTACTTCGCAATCAATAGCTCTGATCTGTTTGAAATCTCTTCCATCAAGTCGTTTTCTTTCTTCAAGAACAAAACTTCTGGCAGCTCTCTTATGTAGTTTTTTAAAGTATTGACCCATTAAGAAAGAATCATACCCATGATCTTCACCTAATGATTCAACGAATTCATTTTTAATGGCTTTCACATCACTGCTTCTTACCGACTTATCTGCAGTTTGCTTAGAAACAGCAGAATAAAGCTTATCGTAAAGCTCTGACTCCATTTTAGCCAATAATTCAGGATCAGACTTCTCGTGAGAGTATTCTCTCTTTACTGTCGATCCTACTTCTTCTGCTAATTCGATCTGAGCGATACACTGAATCTTAATTGCCTCATGAGCCACTTTCATAGCCTCAAGCAATTCAGCTTCAGAAACTTCTTTCATTTCCCCTTCAACCATCATGATGTTGTCCTTATCGGCAGCAACAATGATGTCAAGTTCAGATTCTTTAGCAATATCTTTCTTCGGGTTCACTATGAATTCCCCATTATGCTTAACTACCCTTACTTCTGAAATAGGGCCATGAAATGGGATATCTGATACTGCAATTGCCGCTGATGCAGCTAGAGCAACTAATGAATCCGGCATTACATTTTCTTCGTGTGAGATCATTGAGATCATCACTTGTGTATCAGCATGGTAATCGCTTGGGAAAAGAGGACGTAATGCTCTGTCTACCAAACGGCAAATCAAAACCTCATGATCCGATAGTCTACCTTCTCTTTTCAAGAATCCTCCAGGTATTTTACCTGAGCTAGCAAACTTTTCCTGATAATCTACTGATAAAGGAAGGAAGTCTACATCTTCTTTGGCATCAGCTGAAGATACCACAGTGGCCAATAGCATCGTGTTTCCAGTTCTTAGGACTACCGACCCGTCTGCTTGTTTGGCGAGTTTACCCGTTTCAATCGTTATTTCCGCGCCATCGGGCATTTTGATGGACTTTGTTACAATTTTCGACATATATAGTTTTTATAAATAAGAAAGCAGGAAGATAATACGTCCTGCGATGGTATAGAAGTGAAAAAGGGAATTCCATAGAACTCCCTTCTTTACTTATTTTCTCAATTTCAATTCTTTGATGATCGCTCTGTATCTTTCAATATCTCTATTGTAAAGATAATCTAACAATCTTCTTCTTTTACCTACTAATTTCAACAGACCTTGTCTTGAAGAGTGGTCTTTCTTGTTGATCTTTAAATGTTCAGTTAAATGATTGATACGGTAGGTAAAAAGCGCAATCTGTGATTCGGCAGAACCTGTATCACCTTTTGACTTTAACCGACCATGATTTTCAAACAACTCTTGTTTCTTTTCGCTTGATAAATACATGCTTAGCTAAATTTTTAATCTTTAAAACAGCTGCAAAGGTAGAGTTAAAAACTTATAATCACAAGTTAGCATTTGCTATTTGTTTCTTCTTGAGAAACAGGCCTTTAAACTTATACCAAAGTGCCAAATAAGAATCTATTTCGAAGAGGCGAGAATCATTTTTAGCCTGTCTTAAAAAGAACAAACCAAAGGGTAGTAGAATTGCATTTGAAATCCAAACCGCAATCGTTGGGTCGATCACTCCTTCTTTACCCCATTTATCACCTGTTGTATTTAAAACATAGTAGATCAAGAAGAAAATAACTGAGACGATGACAGGTACTCCTAAGCCACCTTTCTTAATGATCGCTCCTATAGGTGCTCCTATTAAAAACATGACTAAACAAGCAAAAGAACGAGCTATTTGTTGGTTCTTGGTGACCGTATATTTTCTTTGATCTCTCTCGACATTATCTATTGTTATGGCCCTGCTATTTATGATATTTCTTGTGGTTCTGGCTTGATTAATCCCATAATTCAAAGCTGTTGTTATTCTTAAATTATCAGGATTAGCAGTACCGGTTTGTAGATAGTAATCTTCTAGATCTTTTACAGCTTGATCTAACTGATCATTTGAGTAGTTCTTAGCATTAAACTTAAGATCAGCCATTGATTTACGCTCTATTTGAGCAGAACGTTGCCGAGATGCTGATGACAGTTCATTACTGTCAGAAAATGGTTCTTCTGGAGCTTTAGTTTTAATATCTGCTATAACATCAGCGGTATCCTTCTTGGCCACAGCTACTATCCTTTCATTTCTCTTGGCATTAAATATAGAATCGTAGTAAGATTTTGCAGACAATATTTCTTCTGGAGCGCTCAGCTCTTTAACAAAGTGAAACCTGAAGCCATTATTACTAACTTGATCATATAATTGAGCTTGCTTAGTTAAGATATCTCTGCTCATAGAATCTATACCCTCATTCAGTTGAGCTTGAGTTTGCACTAACCGACTTCTTCTAAATAGCTTCTCATCAGTGTTCCCCATATCGAAAGAAGACAGATCGAACCGAATCACACTCTTGGTAAATTTGTCTCGTGTAAATCGCCCCCCATCTGCCCTTTCTTGGGGTGTGTTCTTCATATCCTCTTCATAACGAGCACCATCATACAACTCTAAAGCAAGATAACGTTGATTCATAAAGGAGTACATTCTGCCTGAATCAGCCAAGATCACTTTCGTGTTTCCCTGAACATTGCTTGCCGTATGATCATAGATAATAATGTCTTTGATCTGCTCGTCACCAAGCTTTTGATTCACTTTAATACTATAGCCTGGGATTCCATCATAGAAAACACCTTCCTTTAAATCCAATGCAGGTTTCTTTGTCCTCATATCCCACAACAAGCTGTAAGTTTTTAAATTGGTTTTGGGTACCAATTGAGTGTTTGAGTAATAAGTGAATCCTGTTAGGAAAAGTACAAAGACAAAGATCGGAGCTAATGCTCTAATTAAAGAGATACCTGAGCTCTTTACAGCTGTCAACTCGGAATGCTCACCCAGATTTCCAAAGGTCATAATAGAGCTGAGTAGTATAGCTAATGGAAATGCATCGGGAGAACTCGAAATTGAGAAATAAGTGAACAACTCGGCAAAAGTACCAGCACTTAGTCCTTTGCCCATGATCTGATCGAAATACTTCAGAAGTGTGACTAAGAGTAAGATGAAATCTACAACGATAAGCGTCAATAGAAATGGACCTATAAAAGATCCGAATACTAACTTATCAATTTTCTTCATGCCCGACTTTTCGCTTCTGGGCATCAAAGATCATGCCTTCAATCAAAAATTGCAAACTTTTAGATCAAGCTCCAATGATCTCTTTTAAAGCGTGGACCAAGTTTTCCCAAACGTCTTGCTGTTCTTCAGGATCGTCAAGATCAGAGTAATCTGTGACTTGAATAAAAACAGTTTGAGTGAGCTCATTCACATCTAGCTTAAGCTCTAAATAACTCGGATCATCTTCATCTTCCTCGGTTTCTGGAAGAAATTCGAACTTTACGGACTTATTTGTTTTGTGAGAGACCTTTTTCGCACGGTGCTCCTCACCGTCCCAAAAAAATATAAAAACCTTATCCTCATTTATATTAACATCGTCTGCGAACCATTGTGATAATCCACTTGCTGAACTTAAATAAGGAAAGAGCATTTTTTGTGATGCATTTACCTCAAATTCAGTGACAAATTTAAACTTTCCCATAGGCTAAAAATGAATGAAATCAATATAGAACTAAAATGCCACACGGACAAACAAAAAAAGTTTGCAAACAGGTTGGTGAAATGAAGATTAGATAATTACATTTGCACCTCGATTCGAGGTAGTAACGAAAGTTCATTCGAATCAATTTATGGCGAGGTAGCTCAGTTGGTTAGAGCGCAGGATTCATAACCCTGAGGTCACGGGTTCAACTCCCGTCTTCGCTACAAAGGCAAGTCAAATGACTTGCCTTTTTTTATACACAGTTATTTATTGAGCATAAAAAAACCCATTATTTGTAGAATGGGTTTCTCAATTTATCTTAAATGTGAATTACTTCACTTTATCGATCACTGCTTTAAAAGCTTCTGGGTGATTCATGGCTAAATCAGCGAGAACTTTTCTATTAAGCTCTACACCTGATTGCCCCACTTTACCCATGAATTGAGAATAAGACATTCCGTGCTCTCTTGCACCTGCATTAATTCTCTGGATCCATAATTTCCTGAATTCTCTCTTCTTAGCTTTTCTATCTCTATAAGCGTAAGTAAGACCTTTCTCAACCGCATTCTTAGATACGGTCCAAACATTTTTTCTTCTTCCCCAGTAGCCTTTGGCTAACTTGAGAACTCTTTTTCTTTTTGCTCTTGAAGCAACTGAATTTACTGATCTAGGCATTTCATTGTTGTTTTTGATTTTTGGCGATATCGAACATCGATATTCTTAAGACCAAAACTCCGGTTAAACATAAACCTTCAAAGGTTTTTTTAAATGTTGAGCATGTGCTTAACGTTATCTTCATCAGACTTGTGAACCAAGCCAATATGAGTCAGATTTCGCTTTTGCTTCGTCTCTTTCTTAGTTAGGATATGGCTTTTGAAAGCATGCTTTCTTTTGATCTTGCCAGTTCCCGTTAGTTTGAAACGTTTTTTAGCTCCTGATTTAGTTTTTACTTTAGGCATTTTATAAATATTAGTTTTACTAATTATTTCTTTCCTCCGGCTTTCGGTGACAGAAACAAGAACATTCTTTTTCCTTCTAGTTTTGGCAACTGCTCCACCTTGGCGTAATCTTCTAGCGCCTGAGCAAACTTCAATAATAAAATCTCACCTCGCTCCTTATATACAATTGTTCTTCCCTTGAAATGAACATAGGCTTTAACCTTTGCTCCCTCCTTCAAGAAGTTTTGTGCATGATTAAGTTTGAAGTTGAAATCATGTTCATCCGTATTCGGACCAAACCTTATTTCTTTCAGAACAGTTTTTGAAGCTTTGGCTTTAATTTCCTTCTGCTTCTTCTTCTGCTCGTATTTAAACTTCGAGTAATCAATTACTTTACAAACAGGTGGCTCCGCTTTTGGAGAAATTTCTACAAGGTCCAAACTTTGATCCTTCGCAAGTTCCAGAGCTTGCTGTATGGGGAAAACCCCTTGTTCAACATTCTCACCAACTACTCTTACCTGTCGTGCTGTGATCTTATCATTTACCTTGTAAGGTTCCTCTACCCGTCCTCTTGGTGGGTAGCGTCTTCTCATTCTAGCGATTGTTACCTCCTTCTTTTGTTAAAAATGACTGCAAATATCGTGATATTTTTCTAATAATCAATAACACAGTCAATTGTCTTTTTTCAATTTATTTACCGAGTGAAGCAGCCTTTTCCTTGTCAAAATATTTAACAAAGTCTCCTATTGACATACTTCCCTGATCTCCTTGTCCATGCTTTCTGATAGCAACCTCACCGTTCTCTGACTCCTTCTCTCCCACGATAAGCATTATAGGTATCTTTTTTACCTCAGCATCTCTGATCTTGCGACCTATTTTCTCATCTCTATTATCCACAAATCCTGTAATATCAGATTCTTCTAAGACACGATAAAGTTCCTTAGCATAAGCTGCATACTTTTCAGAAATCGGTAATATCGCTACCTGATCTGGCGTTAACCACAGTGGAAATTCTCCACCACAATGTTCGATCAATACAGCAACGAATCTTTCTAAGGAGCCGAAAGGTGCTCTGTGTATCATTACTGGTCTATGCTTTTGATTATCTGAACCAGTATACTCGAGCTTGAATCTTTCCGGTAAGGTATAATCTACCTGAATAGTTCCAAGTTGCCACTTCCTACCGAGAGCATCTTTTACCATGAAGTCAAGCTTAGGACCATAAAAAGCTGCCTCTCCTAATTCAGTAACCGTGTTTAACCCTTTCTCTTCTGCCGCTTCCTGAATGGCACGCTCTGCCTCTTCCCACAGATGATCTTCTCCGATGTATTTTTCCTTATTTTCTGGATCTCTTAAACTGATCTGAGCTATGTATTCTTTAAAACCAAGTGAATTGAAAACGTGAAATACTAAGTCGATTACTTTAATGAATTCTTCTTTTACCTGATCTGGTCTACAGAATATGTGAGCATCATCTTGAGTAAAGCCTCTAACCCGTGTTAAACCATGCAGTTCACCACTTTGCTCATATCTGTAGACAGTTCCAAATTCTGCCAATCTTAATGGTAGGTCCTTGTAAGATCTTGGTTGTGAATTGAATATCTCACAATGGTGCGGACAGTTCATTGGCTTCAATAAAAACTCTTCTCCTTCATGAGGTGTCTTTATTGGTTGAAATGAATCTTCACCATATTTTTCGTAGTGACCTGAAGTCACATATAATTCTTTGTGTCCGATGTGTGGCGTTACTACAGGCTCATATCCAGCTTTTACTTGAGCCTTTCTCATAAAGCCTTCAAGTCTTTCTCTAAGTCGGGCTCCTTTTGGTAACCACAATGGCAAACCAGCACCAACTTTTTCTGAAAAAGTGAACAATTCAAGCTCTTTACCGAGCTTTCTATGATCTCTTTTCTTCGCCTCTTCTAAATTGTGTAAATATTCTTTAAGCTCCTTCTGTTTAGGGAAAGTAATTCCATAAATTCTAGTAAGCTGCTTACGCTTTTCGTCACCACGCCAATAAGCACCGGCAACATTTAAAAGCTTAATGGCTTTAATAAAACCAGTATTCGGAATATGGGGCCCTCTACAAAGGTCTGTAAACTCACCTTGTGTATAAAAGGTGATCGAACCATCGTCAAGTCCATCGATCAATTCCAGTTTATATTCATCTCCTTTATCTTCGAAATACTTAATAGCATCCGATTTAGAGATGTCTTTTCTTACAAATTCATTTTTCTGGCGAGCAAGCTCTGTCATTTTTTGCTCAATCTTCTCAAGATCATTAGCATCAAATTCCTGATCTCCAAAGTCTACGTCATAGTAATAACCTTGATCGATAGGTGGACCGATACCCAGCTTCACACCTGGATAAAGTGCCTCCAAGGCTTCTGCCATTAAGTGCGCAGAGGAATGCCAAAAAGTTGACTTTCCACCATCATCATTCCATGTTAAAAGCTTTATTGATGAATCAGAATTTATAGGACGATTCGCATCCCAAACAACACCATTAACTTCTGCAGCCAGCACATTTCTAGCCAAGCCCTCACTGATACTTAAGGCAACATCCATTGCTGAAGAGCCTTTATCGAATGTCTTTACTGAACCGTCAGGTAGGGTGATTTGAATTTTATCTATACTCATTTTTGTCTATTTCTAGCGCTACAAACCGCTAGTCAGTTACCAAGATCATTTCGCTGCAAATATGCAACATAAATCTACAAGCATTGAATAAGAGATGGAATTATTGTCACTCAAAGTGATATATCAAAACTTAGTTTAAAGACAGACGAATTGACTCCAGGTCTGTCTAAATAAGTTAACCTTCTAATATAATCTACTCTGAAGAACTTAAAGATATTTTCCACACCAATTCCAACTTCTGCGAATGGCCGTGAGGGATTTAGTACATCGAATTGAGGTAAGTCATTATTATTCTCATCTACCAAGACTTGTACGGCTAAAGTGCTATTGCTTACCCCACCAAACAGAACATTGCTAGTACCCACTAATCTCCATTTCAATTTTCTAATGAGTGGTATCCTATTTAAAACAAATCCTTCAAATTTATGCTCCCATTTAAGAGAGGCATAAGATTGACTTACAAACTCAAAGAAATTCATTGTATTAAAAGCAATACTGGTATAAACGAATTGCTCATTACCTATATGAGCATCTAACAACGTATACGGCAGATCTTCAAAGGTATGCCCAGCATTTAGTTGGTAGTTGCTATTACCCCAGAAGCCAAGCTTTAATCTTTGAGCTACTCCAAGATTTACTTTTGTATAATCAAAATCTCCACCAACTAGGCCTTTAAAACCCCTGGTCAAGGAAAACATAAACACTGGCCACCTTACAGTACCTATACTGAATCGACTATTGTCATTTACAATAAAAGTTTCATCTCTCCCATACCTTAAATTAATAGTAGCCTCAGAAATAGAATAATCACTCAATAATCTTGAATCTGGACGATCTAACTCTGCCCTATACCTGAACGGAAATTCTGGACTGAAGCTTTTATTATTTAACTCTATACTTGCTGAAAAAGCACGTGAAAACTGTCTAAAGGCATTAAATTGTGTGCCTTCATATCTAAATGGCCGTATTAAATTACCAAGCTGAGTGAGGGCTAAAAAAGCAGAAGCATCATCTAGATCTGTAAGAGCATCAGGCTGTATTCCATATTGGTCAATATCATTCCTATAATTCAGGTTGAATGTCGTCCAATTTTGACGGTCTGCAATCCATGTTGCTCCCAAACCATACTTGTATTTTTCGTCATCGAATCCGTAAGCCAGGTAACCATTGAATTGCCACTTTCTACTAAAGTTTTCATTGGTTCTACCTCCTAACCTTAGCCTAAGCCCCTCTAGATCATTGAATCCTGCAATCAATGGCCATGGACCTAAATCGAACTGGCTAGCTTCAACATAACCTCTTGCAAAGGTTTTTGCAATATTAGTCCATGTCTTTACAAATGGAATATTCTTTAACGTGTCAATCATTGAGATCACATTGACTTCCGTTGGAGTCAATTGATCGTGTCTATTTTTCTCCCAAAAGCTTTCATCATACTCTCTGGCGTTCGACTCCAAAACTACTCCCTGTTCAAAAAAACTCACATCTCTTGGTTCGGGAGCCTTTAGATTAATGTTCGAAGTATAGAATTTAGCTAAAAATCCTGCTGACTTATCGGTTACCTCAGCGACATCTACCAAGACTCTTGTTTTAACGGGCAACCAAGCTTGTTTCTCCGTTGGAGCCAACTCTTGCTGAACCTTGATCTTTTCAATAAAATTAATGTTAGCGGAACGTTGAACAGTAGCATCGATCTGTTTCAGTGCATATTCTTCTTTAGTGATCCACATTTTACCAACGAATGCTAACTCTTGGTCATTCTTAGGCTTGAAGTCAAGTAGATAGCAAAAATCATCACCGATCATAACAGAATCTTCTAACTCAAAGTCATATAAAATTCTCCAACCATCAGACAAAGGTGAGGCGAACTCCTTGTCGACTATATTCATTCTGTTTTGATAGAAATTATACTGTTGAAAAGAGGATCCTATGATCTGAGAGATCATACTTCCGTCCTCTATACCTAAGCCCGTGATCTTTGTCTTAGAAACAGTCTCTTTTGAGAGCCTTGGATTAGACCTATAATAATAAGTCGATAGTGATTCTGAAATAAAAATTGGTAAAATGGGCTTTCCATCTTCCCCCGCTATGATCTCAATGGAATCTAAAACAGCCGAGATCTTTTGCATGAATTTCTTCTGTCTTAGCTTGGCTGAGATATTATCTATATCTATTTCGATCTTATTATAGCTATCATATTCATATCCAGATAGTTCTCGTTTATCATTGATCTTTTTATTATCAATCACCCTTCTCATAACCTCAAATGCTGGATTCTCTTGTTTTCCTGCTGTAATCACAAAATCCGTCAGCGAGGTAGCCTCAGGATTCATCTGAAAATCAATAACCTGAGATATACCTTTCGTATAAAGCTTGTACTTCGTCTCATATCCTATATAAGACACCACAAGGGTGTCTGTTGGGGCATCTCCTTCAATCCTATACAATCCATCAAAATCTGTAGGAATTCCTATGGTCGTGCCTTTAAAGAATACACTGGCGAAAGGAATCGGATCTCCGTTCTCAGCATCTGTAACTTTCCCCTCAATTATGGTTTGAGATAAAAGTTGACTGCAAGTCAAAATCAATATGAGGAACGAAAATGCGTGTTTCAATTTTGAATCTTTTGGCTGTAGAACTTATCTAACGATGTTAAGAAAAAAGTATCTCAGAATTGACCTGAATTTAACTTGAACGTCACTTGTCGTCAGAATGTTCCTTCAAAAAAATATCAATTAGTAGATCAGATTTTTTCACAATGTGTTTATACCATTCGAACCTCAAATCTTGCTTTTCTTTTTCACTTAATTCCCATTGAATAGATTCTTTTCTTAATCTCTCAATAGAATCTTTTAACAGTAATGCAGCACTTACAGAAACATTAAAGGACTCAGTAAATCCATACATAGGTATATGAACAAAATCGTCAACATGCTTTTTTGCATATTCAGAAAGTCCATCTTTTTCTGTTCCAAAAATAAATGCAGTGGGTTCATTCAAATCTAATTCACTGATAGATGCATATTCTTTGCTCGAAGTTGTCCCGACTATCTTATATTTTTTCTCATGAAGTAGGTCGAAGCATTTAGCAGTACTGTCCTCCTCTCTCTCAAATTTTTTCAAGCTTAACCATTTGGAGGCACCTCGAACGACATTAGGATTTACATTGTAATCATGCAATCTCTGAGTAACATACACGTCCTGTATCCCAAAGCAATCGCATGTTCGCATAATTGCACTGGCGTTGTGCGGATGATAAAAATCCTCCATTACTACCGTTATTTGTCTTGTTCTTTGTGATAGTACATTGTTGATAAGATTAATCTTGTTTGGGGTGACATAGTCTTCCAACTTATTGACTAAGAATTGAATTTCGCTTGCCTGCATAAAAAAGCTGTTAGAGTAGTTCTAACAGCTTAATTAGATGAACAAACAATATTATTACAACCTTAACTCTAAAAGGAGTAATCATCTTGTAAGTCTTAAACAATCAAGCTGTTACAAACCCTTAGTTGTTAAAATAGGTCTATAGTTTCGCCAACACCAAAACTACCACTCTCTTTATCGTTTTTACCCTCAGGAGGTTTTACTTCATCAGAAGGTTTTGGTTTCGAGCTATCTTCACTTCTCGATTCAGTCTTTGGTTCCGGTGATTTCTCAACTTTAGCATCTAATTCTTGATCAGATTCTGTTGTTGAGGCTTTCTCTATTTCTGGCTGATTAGACACACTATTAGGAGAATTGTCTAATCCTTCTTTCTGCTTACTCTTTTTATTGTCAACGAGGACAACTTTTTTAACGCGGTGTGGGGAAAGTTTATTCCCTTGTGCCTTCCATCCTTTCACATCAATAAGCATATCTACATCGAAAACTGAGGTCTTCCTATCCCTTGACCCTTTCACGGTGTAATGAACTTCAATTTGTGCCGATTCTTCTGTAGTTGCCAACAAAAGTTTGGCTCCTTTCTCTTCACTGATAAAGCAAAAGGCTTTATCCATTGTTGAAGTTTCTATGAGAAACCTTTTGATGTAATAAGTATCTGATTCAGGATCGAAGTGTACTGCTGCGATTGGTTTGTCTGGGTCTAATTTTTCGATCAAATGAATTTTTGAAGGATCATACCTATTGGTCAGATCAAAGCTTGTCAACTCATATTCTCCGTTATTATAAATGACTAAAATCTTATCCTCTGCCTGAAAATTACCAAGGAGTTCTCCTCTATCATCTCTATTTAATCTGCCTACAGATTCATCATACCAGATATCTAGACCTCCTAAAGTAGATTTACCCTCCATCTTCAGTTGAACTTTCCTGACAGGATATTTAGTAACAATATTTCCTCCTGCTCCTCGCCCTTTGACGTCAACATCAGCGAAGCTATAATCAAAAACTTTTATCCTAGCTTTAGCACCAGAAGTTAGATATACAGTCACAAGTTCTGCCTCGCCATTTGGATTGGCTGTGAAATAAAGCACTTTCGAACCCCTATTACCTTTAGTTAGGTCATATTCCTTATCCCTAGTAATGGCAAGAACCTGAAAGCGCTTAACCATAGTTCTGCCGGTCTTGCCATCGAGATACATCATATTATAGACCATGCGTTCATCGTTTTTCTTGAATACACCCGCCCACAAAATATCTTTCCCAACAAAGACCTTGTCTGCAATTCGAACTACCTGAAATTTACCATCTCTTCTGAAGACGATGATGTCATCTATATCAGAACACTCAGAAATGAATTCATCTTTCTTTAAGCCATAACCAACAAAGCCCTCTACTCTATTAACATAAAGCTTGGCATTGTTAGCAGCTACGACAGTTGCAGCAATGTTCTCAAAGGACTTGATCTCTGTTTTTCTTTCTCTTCCCTTGCCATACTTCTCAAGTAATCTCTCGTAATAATTAATAGCATACTCGACAAGGTTAGCCAAATGATGCTCTACTTCAGCCAATTCATCCTGAAGCTTCTTCATCAATTCATCGGCCTTGAAGGAATCGAATTTCGAAATACGCTTAATTTTAATCTCCGTTAATCGAACAATATCGTCTTTGGTGATCTCTCTGTAGAATTGCGGTTTAAAAGGATCGAGTCCTTTATCTATTGTATCAATAACCGCTTCCCAGGTTTCACATTCTTCAATATCACGGTATATCCTGTTCTCGATAAAGATCTTTTCTAGAGACGAGAAAAGGATCTTCTCCAAAAGCTCACTCTTTTTGATCTCCAGCTCCTGTTTTAAAAGCTCAATGGTCTGGTCTGTATTCAGCTTTAGGATATCACTAACTGTAATGAACTGAGGTTTCTCATCAATGATGACACATGCATTTGGTGAGATACTCACCTCACAATCCGTAAATGCATAAAGAGCATCTATGGTAATATTTGGTGACTGACCTGGGGCTAATTCAACCAAGATCTCAACATGCTCAGCAGTATTATCAACAACTTTTTTGATCTTGATCTTGCCTTTATCATTGGCTTTTATAATCGACTCAATCAAACTTGTTGTAGTCGTACCAAAAGGGATGTCTTTAACGACAAGCGTCTTTTTATCGAACTCTTCAATTTTTGCCCGAACTTTAACTCTTCCACCTCTTAAGCCATCATTATATTCAGAGAAATCTGCCATCCCTCCTGTAGGGAAATCCGGATAAATCTTAGGCTTCTTCCCTTGTAATAACTTGATAGATGCTTGAATGAGCTCAATGAAATTGTGTGGTAAGATTTTAGTCGAAAGACCAACTGCAATACCTTCAACTCCCTGTGCTAAAAGCAAAGGGAATTTAACTGGAAGTGTTACAGGTTCCTTCTTTCTACCATCATATGATAATTGCCAATCGGTTGTTTGCGGATTAAAAACGACTTCTAAGGCAAATTTTGAAAGCCTAGCTTCAATGTAACGCGGGGCTGCTGCTCCGTCACCTGTTCTAATATCTCCCCAATTACCTTGAGTTTCAATCAGCAGATCTTTCTGGCCAATATTTACGATAGCGTCACCTATGGAGGCATCACCATGTGGATGATATTGCATGGTTTGACCGATGATATTAGCCACTTTATTGAAACGTCCATCATCCATCTCCTTCATGGAGTGTAAAATTCTTCTTTGAACGGGCTTAAAGCCATCACCTATTGCTGGCACTGCTCTTTCCAATATCACGTAGGATGCATAATCAAGAAACCAGTTCTGGTACATTCCAGAAACAGGAATCACATCCTTCATTTCACCATCGTCCTTAATAATGTCGTTATTCTCTTCGCTCATTTTAAGCCTCTATTTCTTCTGCGAGATCTTTTTCAACTCTAAGATTATCAATAATGAATACTTGTCTGTCTGGTGTGTTTTTACCCATGTAGAATTTCAGAATCTCTCCAATGCTTGTGTCTTTCTTAAGGATTATTGGCTCCAGTCTCATATCAGCGCCAATGAAGCCTTTGAACTCACCAGGTGAGATCTCACCTAAACCTTTGAATCGTGTGATTTCAGGTTTGTTACCAAGTTTTCTAATGGCTCTTTGCCTTTCTTCATCGCTATAGCAATAGATAGTTTCTTTCTTATTTCTTACCCTAAATAATGGAGTCTCAAGGATGTAAACATGCCCTCTCCTTACTAGGTCTGGAAAGAATTGAAGGAAATAAGTGAGCAGTAAAAGTCGTATGTGCATTCCATCAACATCGGCATCAGTTGCAATTACTATTTTATCATATCTAAGCCCTTCTAAACCATCTTCAATATTCAATGCATGTTGAAGTAAATTAAACTCCTCGTTTTCATAAACCACTTTCTTGGTCTGACCATAACAGTTTAATGGCTTACCTCTTAAGCTGAATACTGCCTGCGTCTGCACATCTCTTGATTTAGTGATAGATCCACTGGCAGAATCCCCCTCGGTTATAAAAAGGGTTGTGGCATTCTTTCTGTCTTCATCTCCCTTTTTATCATCTAAATGAATTCTACAGTCACGAAGCTTTTTGTTATGTAGGTTAGCCTTTTTAGCCCTTTCATTCGCAAGCTTCTTAATTCCTGCAATCTCTTTTCTTTCTCTTTCAGACTGAAGAATCCTTTTTAGAAGCGCATCTGCAACCGCTTGATTTCTGTGTAAATAATCGTCCAATGCTTTTTTCAGAAAATCATTGATAAAGGTCCTCATCGTTGGCCCATCAGGAGCTACATTTTGAGAACCAAGTTTTGTCTTAGTTTGTGATTCAAAAACCGGCTCCTGAACTCTAACGGCAATAGCTGCTGCTATTGAAGCTCTAATATCGGTTGCATCGAAATTCTTATTGTAAAACTCTCGAACAGTCTTTACCAGTGCTTCTCTAAATGCTGCCTGGTGCGTCCCCCCTTGAGTAGTATACTGTCCATTTACGAAAGAGTGATATTCTTCCCCATACTGATTTGTATGGGACAGGGCTACTTCAATATCCTCTCCTTTTAAATGGATGATCGGATATCTTAGACTTTCAACATCTGTTTTCCTGGCTAATAGATCGTAAAGCCCTTTTTCGGAATGGTATTTCGTTCCATTAAAGTTAATGGTCAACCCTGCATTTAGAAAGCAATAATTCCAAATGAGATCATCTAAGTACTGTGGTATGAAGTAATAATTTTTAAAGACAGTTTCATCAGGACGGAAAACGATCTGTGTACCATTTCGACCACTAGAAGCAGTTTCCTTTTCATCACTTGTGACCTCTCCTCTTTCGAATTCAGCTATTTTTGTTTTACCATCCCTATACGACTGAACTTTGAAGTATGAGGAAAGTGCATTAACAGCTTTAGTACCCACACCGTTCAAGCCTACTGACTTCTGGAAAGCACCACTATCATATTTACCACCGGTGTTGATCTTAGACACACAGTCTACTACCTTACCGAGAGGAATGCCTCTACCGTAATCTCTGACTTCAACCTTATGCTCTGAAACTTTTACTTCGATGGTCTTACCAAAGCCCATCATGTGTTCATCGATAGAGTTATCTATGACCTCTTTAACTAAAACATAAATACCATCGTCTTGGGCCGACCCGTCACCCAGTTTTCCGATATACATACCGGGTCGAAGTCTAATGTGTTCTTTCCAATCGAGAGACCGAATACTATCTTCGGTATAATTCGCTACTTGATCTGCCATTCAGAATTTCAACTTCTTTAAGTTCGAAATCACAGTACACTTTTGTACCGATTTAGTGGGGAAGTTAGAATTAAAAAACTAAAAATGCACACCTAAATTTTTTCTTGCAAACGAGAAAAATTACTGGCCTTTGAAAATGAGAAAGTTAATTCAGATTCTACGCTTTGATAAAAGCACAGCTAAGTAAATTAACCAGATAATGATGAGTATCGGGCCAAGGTAAATGTAGAAACCCATTGTAATGGATTGTTCTGATTCTGCCAGATTTGTTAATCCTAGATAGAATAAGACAAGTGAGTAAAACAGGTTTAATACTCCAGCAAATCCCTTGAACCAAGTAATGAGATCAAGTTTAAGCGAACGGTTTCTTAGCCCCTTACCAGTTTCTGAAGTATTGATCTTTTTCAGGTATTGGATAAATGTGACACAGACTACATTCGTGAATAGAAAGATTGCGACGGCAGAGTAGAAATAAACCTCCTTATCAATAGCAAAAACAGGATTACCCTCTGTATCGAATCTATAAGTAACTTGGCCCACCATATAGGCATAAGACCAAAGCAATGCTGCAGTGAATAATAAAAAACTGGCTGTTCTGAAGAATCCTATAAATTTATCCATATCAATAAGTGCGCGAAGATAATGAACAATGCTTAATCCTTATGACCATAATTAATGTTTTGACTAAAATTGATTATGCAATTACATTTACTAAAATTTTCCAAGCATGAGTCTTGACCCAACTGTTATTGCAATTCCTGTTTATTTCCTTTTGATAGGATTAGAGTTGATGGCACATCGTTTTCAGTCCATCAAATCTTACCGATTGAATGATGCGGTCACTAATATTAATTGTGGAGTTACCTCCCAAATTACTGGTGCCTTTCTTAAAGTCTTTACTATTGGTATCTATACAATCATTTTTGAGCAATTCAGATTCATAACCATAGAAAACTCTGCAATCACATGGATATCTGCCTTTATCGCTTACGATTTTTTCTATTATTGGGCACACCGAATGAGTCATCAGGTCAACCTCTTTTGGGGAGGACATAGTGTACATCACCAAAGTGAAGAATACAATTTATCCGTTGCACTTAGACAAAGTTCAACCCAAACGATATGGACTTTTCTATTCTACACCCCGATGGCTTTAGCGGGATTTGACCCTTTGATCTTACTTTCCGTTTCTGGCTTCAATCTCCTTTATCAATTTTGGATTCATACGGAATCGATCAAAAAACTTCCGAAATGGTTCGAAGCTGTTTTCAACACACCTTCACACCATAGGGTGCACCATGCCAGAAACCCGAAGTACATCGATAAAAATCACGCAGGAACATTCATTGTTTGGGATCGGATGTTCGGAACTTTCAAAGAAGAGGAGGAAAAGCCTACTTATGGCATTACTAAGAATTTAAATAGTTGGAATCCGGTTTGGGCCAATGTCGCTCATTACTCAGACATGTTGAGTGACATGAGACAGATACCTAAGTGGAACGATAGGCTAAGGTATGTTTTTCAAAAACCGGGTTGGTTACCCGATTATTTAGGAGGTTATAGAGCCCCCCATGATGTTGATCTAAATACCTATAAAAAGTTTGATGTTCATGCTCAAAAGTCGGTTAACTACTATGTGTTTTTCCAATACATTCTGCTTCTTGTCGGCACAGCTTTATTCCTATTCAACCTAAGAGAATTTGAAAACAACCTAGTTCAAAAGGGTGTCTTGGCAATGACTATTATCTTATCTACAGTTTCGTTTGGAGCACTATTTGAAAGAAGAAACTGGGCATTGTTCATTGAAGTATTCAGGTTAATTGCTCTTCCTTTTGTTCTCTTTAAATTCTTTCCAGAGATTTTAAATCAAAATCTGCTACTCATCAGTATATGTTCCTTTATGTTTGCATCCATTGTATGGATCGTTTCTCTGAGAAAATCCGTAACACCGCTTGATAAAATTAATGCATGAAAAAAATCTTAGCCCTACTCCTACTTGCTCTTGTGATAAGCTGTACAAAAAAAGCCGAATTAGGTGATTTTGACACAGAAAGATGGAAAAATGATGCTAATGGATGTATGGGAGAGCGAGCAGAAATGATACAAGGCTTATTAGACATTAAACCAAATCTCTTGGGACTATACCAAAAGTCAATCATCAAAGCTTTAGGTCAGCCGGAGAAAGAGGAACTGTATAAAAGAAGTCAGACCTATTACATCTATCACATAGATCCTTCTGAAGACTGTGAGAATGCCTTAAAAGACCCAAGGCTTTTGAGGATCAGATTTACCTCATTGGGAATAGCCAATGAAATAGACATCCGATAGAAATTAAGATTTGCCTGTTTATACACAAAAACGTAGCTTATTCTAGAGACAGCAAGTTTTGCAGTATATAATTTTTCTAAATCAATTTTCTTCCCTATATTAAAGGTAAGATTATCAGGCTAAATAGTTATTGACAATTGTGCAATCGTTTACACTGCCAGGTCGGTAAGAAATTAACTAAGGTTAGTTTTAGTTTTATAGGTAGTTTAGTTGAAGGTTAGCTCCTCCTCAGGCTAACCTCCGCTTTTATAAGCCTCACTTCGAAATCAGTTATCTCAATCTTCCCAGCTTTATATAATCCTCCAAGTACTCTTTTGAAGTTCTTTTTACTGATACCAAATCTTTCTTGAATATCTTCTGAAGGACTTTTATCACCCAAGGCTAATACGCCACCATCTTCTTCAATTGCTGCCAAGATCTGATCTGAAGCATCTGTAACAGCCTCATAGCCTTGTTTCTGTAGACTAACATCGATCTTCCCATCTTCTCGAATATGTTTGATATAGCCTTTTCTGTTCTCTCCTAGCCTTATCGTTTCGAAAATCTCATTTTTATAAACTAGCCCAACAAACTCTCCATTGATGATCACTTTGAATCCCAAGTCAGTACGCTGCCATATCACCAAGGTAACCTCATCTCCTACTTCAAAACTTCCATCGGTCACTTCAGAAACAAATGTCCCAATCTTAGTAGAGCCGATCATTCTATCTGTCTTAAAGTCAAGAAGTATTTTAACGGTGTATGAATTACCCTCAACAAGATCTACGTGCTGTTCTTTTTTAGGTATGAGAAGGTCTTTCTCTAAGCCGTTATCTACAAATGCACCAAAATCAGTTACTTGTTTTACTTCCAAGCCAACTATATCACCTACTTGGCCCATTGGCATTCTTGTTACCGCAATAGGTCTAGACATATGGTCGGTATAGACAAATACTTCTATTTCATCCCCGATCTCATACTCTTCTGGCAAATATTTAGCAGGTATTAAAACCTCATCCTCGCCATCGGTTAAATAACATCCAAAATCTACCTCTCGATTTATTTCTAATCGCTGAATTTTACCGATTTCCATATCAATTCTTTAACACCTTTCGTAATTTGAAACGAATCACAAAAGTACCATATAAAGATTCCAAAACTTCACGCTTTTGAAATATTCACACACATTAATCATAATCCTTACACTTTTCTTGTCTTCGCTTGAATTATTTGGGCAACAAAAGAGCTACTTGGCTTCGGAATCATTCGATGGAAGCTTCAGAGGTGATCAAAGCATAAGACTGGCCTTTTATAATGTCGAAAACCTCTTCGATTATTTTGATGACAGCACGACACTGGACGATGACTTTACTCCGAGAGGCGGAAATTACTGGACTAAAAGGCGGTATCAGGATAAACAAAATAAATTAGCGAAGACCATAACAGCACTAGGTGGTTGGGAAGCCCCTGCTTTGATAGGCTTATGCGAAATTGAGAATCGTTTTGTACTTACCACACTGACTCAGTTCACTCCTCTTAAGGGTCAAAACTTTGAGATCATCCATCAAGATTCTCGAGATAGAAGAGGAATTGATGTCGCGGCCATATATAGACCAGATAAATTCGAATTACTCGACTATTTCTATTACCCCTTGAAATTCCCTTTTGATACCGCCAGCAGAACAAGAGATATATTGCATGTCATTGGCAGGCTACCTAACCAAGACACCTTACACTTCTTTCTGAATCATTGGCCTTCTAAGTTCGGGGGTGAGTTCGAAACACAACCCAAACGAATGTTTGCGGCAACATTCATAAGATCTAAAGTCGATTCAATACTTAGAGTTGATTCAAGTGCCAATATTGTAATTACAGGTGATTTCAATGATGAACCATTTGAGGAAAGTATGGTCACAGGTTTGAATATCAAAACTGAGATTAAGAATACCGGCCCAATAGAACTATTCAATTTGATGTATCCGATACGGTACTTAACTGGTACGCATAGCTTTCAAAATAAATGGGGAATACTTGATCAGTTCATCGTCAATGGAAATTTGTTGAATGATCGTAACTCGACTTACATCAAAGGGAACACTGCTCAGATCTACAATATGGATTTTCTCATTATGGAAGGTGCTACTGGTGCTACTCGTCCGAATAGAACATATCAAGGGCCAGCTTATAAAGGAGGATATAGTGACCACCTACCAATAATTTTAGACCTTATTTTAAAAAGAGAAGAATGAATAGCTTAGAGAAAAATCTATTTTAATACTTTAAGCATCTTTTCAATCTCCTCTTTAGAGGAATGAATACCATTCACCAAGGCTGAACTGTGGTATTCCTGAGCTTCCAATCTCACCAGTTGATGAATATTCTCAGACCGAACTCCCCCACCTGGCATAATGATGATCTCTTCATCAGCTTCTTCTACCAACTCGCCCAAGAGATTAATTCCTTCAATGGCATTACCCTTACCTCCCGAGGTTAAAATGCGTTGAATCCCTAGATCCCTAAGCGTATCTAATGCCTCAAAGGGATTAGGTGCATGATCGAAGGCCTTGTGGAAAGTAACATCCATAAAAGCTGCTTCTTTCATTAATTCGTAAGTGTACCGCTCATGAATCTTTCTTTGATCATTCAGCATGCCAAATACCACACCCTCGCATTGTAATTCAGCACATAAGGCGATGTCCTCTTTCATTTGTTCGATCTCAAGTAGACTATAATTGAAATTACCCGAACGAGGGCGAATCAATACGTAAACTGGTATTTCTACCATCTCTTTCACCAACTGAATCATACCTTTGCTAGGAGTTAATCCTCCTACAGAAAGTTCACTGCAGATTTCGATTCTCTGAGCTCCTGCATTCTGAGCATTTAAAGCCGATTCTATACTACCAGCACAAACTTCTAAAAGCGCCATTGAAGGAATATGATGATTTTGAAAACAATAAAAGTAGTTGATGCGATTATATTTGTGCAAACGTAACAAACCTAAAACAAGAAAATGGAGAAAATTTCAGTGATCGGTTCAGGTACCATGGGAAATGGCATTGCTCATGTCTTCGCCCAAAATGGATTTAAAGTAAACTTGGTCGACATCTCTCAAGATGCTCTAGACAAGGCTTTGAAAACCATTGAGAAGAACTTAGACCGGTTAGTAGCAAAGGAAAAGATTGATGAGGCTCAAAAATCCTCAACGTTATCAAACATAACTACGCATACAGAACTTAAATCTGGTGTTTCAGAGGCAGATCTAGTAGTGGAAGCTGCAACTGAAAACCTCGAAATCAAGCTGAAGATCTTTAAGGACTTAGATTCTTTCACAAAACCAGAATGCATTTTAGCCTCTAACACCTCTTCTATTCCTATTACTAAGATCGGCTCTGTAACTAAAAGGCCTGACAAGGTGATTGGCATGCATTTCATGAATCCTGTTCCTATCATGAAATTAATAGAAGTGATCAGAGGGTACTCTACTTCTGATGAAGTGACTAAGCTGATCATGGAAACTTCTAAAAAACTTGGAAAAGTACCCGTTGAGGTGAATGACTATCCAGGTTTCATTGCTAATAGGATCTTGATGCCAATGATCAATGAAGCGATCATTTCTTTACATGAGGGTGTAGCAGGTGTTGAAGAAATAGATACAGTGATGAAATTAGGCATGGCTCATCCTATGGGACCTCTTCAGTTAGCTGATTTTATAGGTCTCGATGTTTGCCTTTCTATCATGAACGTTCTTTATGAAGGCTTCGGTAATCCAAAATATGCTCCTTGTCCTTTATTAGTAAATATGGTAACAGCAGGTTACCTAGGGGTTAAATCAGGCGAAGGATTCTATAATTGGTCTCATGGGACTAAAGATTTGATCGTTTCTAAACAGTTTGATTAAGACAACAATCAAATGATAAGCTAAGTGAAACAAGAAAGTCACTTCAGAGTGGCTTTCTCTTATTACCCTAAGACTCTACACCAGACATGTCTCTTGATCACTAAATGAGAAATAATGAAGATAAAAAGGCTCAATCTCAAATTTTTCATGTTCTCAATAGAAATTGTTTTTAGCTTCGCAATTCTTAATTTTTAATCTAATGAGTCTAATAGACACTTTTGAGAATGCTGTTAAATCAGCACATTCATTATCCGAAAGACCTTCGAACGAAGACCTATTAAAGATCTACGGTCTCTACAAGCAAGCCACAGAAGGTGACAACAAAGAAGACACTCCAGGTGGATTTAATTTTAAAGCTGCAGCAAAACATAATGCCTGGAAAAAGCTAGAAGGAATGAGTTCAGAGGATGCTATGAACGCATATATCGACCTTATATCGGAACTTCAATCCGCTTAAATTCTTTTTGTACACATAAAACGTTTGCAATCGTTCTATTGTAAGTTAAGGTCAGTCAAATGATTTTTTTGCATATTTGCAATTGGTTAAAACTCAAATATTACAACGATGGGATTATTTAGTTTCGGAAAGAAAAAAAAGAAGCCAGTAAGGTCATGTGACTTAGAAGGCTCTCTTCTAGAATTTGGCGAAGGGTATTTGCTTACTTCTTCTCAGATCATAAAATCAAAGAGATTTTGGGACAATAAAATGGTGGAACCAGAAACGGTAGCCTATTCAAAAGCGCATTTCGAAAAAAATGATGAAATGGGCACCAAAATGCGTACAATGATCTTTCAAAAGTACAGTTCACAGGAAAAACCTTGGTTGGTTGGAGATGGTCAAGTGAACCAATTTGAGGTGGATAAGAATCAAGCACGTGAGTTCGCTCAAAAATGGTGGGAATCAGAATTCAGTTTTACTCCGCCAGAAACCGGGTCAGCCGAAAAGGTGCTGAATTCAGAAGAGTTTGAAGAATGGAAAGATTACGCCATAATGAAAGCAGGTGAAAATCAGTTAAAGAAGATAGGTTAATCCATTTATCTAAAGACATACTAGTCAAAAATATAGGACTCTGAGCTAATTCCAGAGTCTTTTTTTTGTTACAATTAATTCAAAAATCTTCAGACTTCTGAATCTGATAAAGCTTAACCTTTCCCTCTGAAATCGGAATTAATTGATAGCCATTTTGAACTACCTGATTTTTGAAGCTTTCAAGGTTATTAGAATCGTGATATCTCTCATTTAAATAAGCCGGATTCACGAGTAAGTAGTCTCCTGAATTTGGCTTTGCACCATTCATTTCTGAGAACCAGATGAATACGGTTTCTATCTCTTCAAAATCATAAAAATATTGATGACCGTAAGAAGTCAGTCCATCGGTAAAGACCTGATTACCTTTACTTTCAGAGCTAATATGAGAAGTAATAACATCTTCTAGTTCACGATAATTAGTGTCACCTGATTTCAAGATCTTATAGATTGGTATAAGTAGAAAAAGTAAGAGCAGATACTTGGTCTTTGAATACCTTATTGCACTTAAGAGGTGGGTCTTGATCCAATACCATCCTCCTGCCATCAGCATAATGGGTATTAGAAATGTCAAATGACGCATATCAACTGGCATGGGGCTGTAATACTTCCAATTGGTACTCATAAACCACCAAGTACCGAGGATAAATAAAACGGCAACTGGCCATAGTTTTTCAGGACTATTGAGTTTCCAATCTCCTTTTTTGAGCTTCAAGAGGGCAGGCATCGCAAAAAGCAGAGAGATAAAAAATCCTCCTGATAAAAAGCCTTTCAGTGGTAAATAGGTGAGCCTTTTAAGTATCATTAGTGAGTCTTTATCAAAGAAGGTCTTACTTGTTGCCTCATGGTTGGCAGAGATATTTGAGAACCGATAAAAGAAATCGCCATAAACCTCTCTATACCAAAGGCCATTGGCTAGTACAAAGAACACTAGAAGCACTACGGTGATCAGCCAGTAACTCTTATTCTTTCCTTTTCTCCAAAAATCATTAACGAAGAGAAATAAGAACAAGGGTCCTATAAGTATAACCGTCATCTTTGTTAAAAATGCTAAGAAGATTAAGCCTGATGTGATCAGAGCCAATAATCGATGATCGCCATCACCTCTGTTGGTCAGATCATAAGCCACCAACGCACCAAATAGAAATAGTGCCATTGACATCTCTGGAAATAGATGAGTGATAAATGTAATGATCCTGTAATCGCAGATGAAAAGCACAGAGGTTAAAATACCCAACCAATGGTGGTACCTATTGCCTAACCAGAGAAATAGGTTTAAGATCAGTACACCACAGAAAAATGGAAAAGCCGTGATGGTAAAAGCATTGATTCCCAGGAATTTGATCACAAATGCTACAGGATAGACCATCGCCACCCGACTAGTAAAATGATTATCTGTAATGGTGAAACTACCATCATTGACCTGGTTGGCAAAATTGAGATAGGTGAAGTCATCCCAGAATGCTAATCCATCATTTGCTAAATACCATACCAAAAGGAAGCTTAGATTGGCTATTAGAATATACCAGTTATAATCTCGCTGACGAAAGAAATTCTGATGACTCATTGTAGCGAATATAGTTGATTAGCCATTTACTCTTTCTATTTTCGCAAAAGCTATGCAGCTCTTTTATCAACCGGAACTTATTAATGGAAGTCATTTCCTAGACTCAGAAGAGTCAAGGCATGCTATCAAAGTTTTAAGAAAGACAATTGGTGACCGAATAGAGGTCGTAGATGGGAAAGGCACTTTCTACACAGTTGAGGTCACAGAGGCTAATTTTAAGAAATGTGAATTCAAGGTGATCAACTCGCGATCTGAGACTCAAAAAGCAGGATTTAAACATATTGCTATAGCACCTACTAAAAATATAGATCGCATAGAATGGTTTGTTGAAAAAGCATTGGAGATTGGTGTAGATAAAATCTCTTTTATTCAGTGTCAGAATTCAGAGCGGACAGTTATCAGGCATGAAAGGATGCTTAAAAAAGCGATTAGTGCCATGAAGCAATCCATCAAGGCTACCCTTCCTCAAATTGATGAACTAGTCAAATTTGGAAACTTTATCAAAGGCCAAAGTGCTGACAATAAATTCATAGCTTATGTCGATTTCGAGAATCCAGTCCAATTCAAAGACCATATCGAATCAGGACGAGGCAACTTGATACTCATTGGACCTGAAGGAGACTTTAGTGAGGAAGAAGTTGAATTAGCCTTAAAAAATAACTACGAAAAAGTAAGTTTAGGAGACTCGAGATTAAGAACGGAAACCGCAGGTATAGCTGCTGTCCATCTTTTAAATATATTTGGCTAATGGCTCTTAACTATATCTGGATCGGTTTCTTCATTATCGCGTTCATTGTGGCCTTGATCAAAACCATCTTCTTTGGTGATACTCAAGTATTTCCGGCTATTCTTCAAAGCACCTTCGATACGGCTAAACTAGGCTTTGAGATCTCATTGGGTCTTACAGGCGCACTTACTTTGTGGATGGGTATTATGAAGATCGGTGAAAAAGGTGGTGTGGTGAACATCATGTCCAGAGCCATCAGTCCCCTATTCACTAAGATATTTCCTGAAGTACCTAAAAATCATCCTGTCTTTGGACCCATGCTGATGAATTTCTCTATGAATTTTCTGGGCTTGGACAATGCCGCCACTCCTATGGGCTTGAAGACCATGGAAGGATTGCAGGAACTAAATCCTGATAAAAAGAAAGCCTCCAATGCTCAGATCATGTTTTTGGTGCTTAATACCAGTGGCTTGACTTTGATCCCTGTTTCAATAATGGCATACCGTGCCGCCAATGGAGCTGCAAATCCTGCAGACATATTTATCCCAATTTTACTTTCCACCTATTTTTCAACCTTGGCAGGATTAATTGCAGTGGGATTGATACAAAAGATCAACCTATTCAACAAAGTTGTACTGTCTTATCTTGGTACACTCACTTTGATCATATTAACTGCACTTTGGTATTTCAGTTCAATTACTCAAGAACAAGTCTCAGTAATTTCCAGTGTTTTAGCCTCAGTGATCCTTATGGGAATTGTGCTAACATTCATTCTTATGGGAGTTAAAAATAAGGTAAATGTCTATGATGCGCTGATCGAGGGAGGTAAAGATGGATTCAATGTGGCCATTAAGATCATCCCGTATTTAGTGGCTATCCTTGTGGCGATTGGAGTATTTAGAACTTCCGGAGCTTTAGAAGTCATCAATGATGGATTCCGTTGGTTTTTTCACGCTGTTGGATTGAATACCGATTTTGTAGATGCATTACCCGTTGCTTGGATGAAACCATTAAGCGGTTCAGGTGCCAGAGCTGCTATGCTGGATGTATATGCAAACCCTCAATTGGGTGTAGACTCATTCGCAGGTAAAGTGGCTTCAGTGCTTCAAGGCTCTACTGAAACTACTTTTTATGTCTTAGCCGTTTACTTTGGTGCTGTTAAGATCAAAAACACTAGATATGCTGCTGGTGCTGGTCTTATAGCCGACTTTGCGGGTATTATAGCAGCAATAATTATCTCTTACATATTTTTCTATTAGTAAATTGTAACATAAAGCGCCTAGGCGTAGTTCTAAATTGAATTAAACTATCAATAACCAAAATCATGAAAAAATAATACTACTTGTTTGCCTGATCAGTTCAATCGGTTTGTCTGCTCAGGAATTCCCAGCATTGGATGCAAGTCCAATGGATGCTTCTTACTTCCCTGATGGTCAACCTTTAGATGAGGTATTTGGCAGAGATGTAAGAGAACTTAAGATCAAATTAGTATACAGCAGACCACAATTGAAAGGTCGTAAAATGATCGGTGGAGAAGCGGCTCCTTTCGGTAAAATATGGAGATTAGGTGCTAATGAAGCTAATGAGATTACTTTTTACGAAGATGTAAGCTTCGGTGGTGTAGACGTGAAAGCTGGTACTTATGTTCTTTTTGCAGTTCCAGGAGAAAAAGAATGGAAATTTGTTTTAAGTGATAAGCTTTCTACTTGGGGTAACTATACAACCAAAGAAGATAGATTTGTGGCAGGAGCTAAAAATAATTTAGTTCGCTCTTCTAGCGAGCCAATCGAAGCATTTTCTATGATGTTCAAGGAAGTAGATGGCGGAACTCATCTTGTAGTAGGTTGGGATAAGACCATTGTGGAATTTCCCATCATGTTCTAAGCCAAAATAAGCAATATTAGAAGCCCCTTTTTCAAGGGGCTTTTTTTATGCCTATACCTTAGTCAGACCATTTAAATGAAATGGTGTTTTTTAATCAATAGAAAGCCTATATTATTAACCTTCAAACTAAGACCTTATGAAAAAATACTTAATGCTAATCTGCATGATCTTGCTCAGTTCCCTTGGTTTTGGCCAGGAATACAAAGCAAACTTCAAAGCAGCAGAAAAATTTAAAGCCACCAACATCCAAAAGATGTTGAAAAGCACTCGGGTGAGCCCACAATGGTTCAAAGACAGCGATAAATTCTGGTACACTTACACTACTACAGAAGGAAAGAAATTTTATGTCGTAGATCCAGCAAAAAAGACTAAGGAAGAGATGTTCGACCCGAAGGACTTTGCCGCTCAAATGAGTGAGCTCACAAGCAAACCTTGGAATCATCGAGACTTGGACCTTAAAGGAGTGAAATTAGAAGACGATAATAAGACCGTAAAATTTATGGTTGACAGCATCGATTATCACTTCGACATGATGACTAAGCGAATTACGAAAGGTGATTCTACTGAAAAAGCGAAGAAAAGAACCAATTGGGCACGCTACTCTCCTGATAGTACTTACTTCACTTATGCTAAAAACTATGACCTGTACATGATGAGAGCGGATGACTCTGATTCTACAGAAATTCTTTTAGCAGATGATGGTGAAAGATGGTTTAGTTATGGTTTCGATCGTGGTGATACAACCAAAGATAAAAGATACGCAGCTAACGTCAGGTGGTTCGAGGATGAGTCTAAATTCTATGTAAGCCGTTCTGACTCTCGTAAAGTGAAAGAGCTTTTCGTAATAGATGACTTGAGTAACCCAAGACCTGAAGTAGAGATATATAAGTATGCGATGCCTGGTGATCAGGATGTACCGCAGTCTTACCTTTCCATCTTTGAAGTACCAAGTAAGAAAAGAATAGATGTAGACTTAGAAAAGTACATTGATCAAACGGTATCTACATATCTACCTGGCGAAACTTCTGATAGAATGTTCGCTACAAGGATGAACAGAACGAGTGATTCCTTAGACGTGGTATCTATCAATACGGCCACAGGTGAAGTAAAAGAGCTATTTACCGATGCTAACTATCCATACTTCTACACAGGCAGCATTCAGTTGAGCATCTTAAATGAAGGTGAAGAGTTGATCTGGTGGTCTGAAAAAAATGGCTGGGGACAACTTTATCTATACGATGGTAACACAGGAGCTCTTAAAAACAAGATCACCAATAGTGGATACTTTGTTACAGGCAGAATACAGCAAGTAGACACGGTAGGTAGAAAAGTTTACTTTGAGGGTCGTGGAAGAGAAGAAGGTATTGATCCTTATTATGCATTAATGTATAGTGCAAATTTGGATGGGACTGGCTTCAAGGAACTAAGCACTGAGCCTGCTAACCACCAAATGAGGATGTCAGAGTCTTCTAAGTATTACGTAGACAATTATTCCGCAGTAGACATGAAACCAAGATCTGTACTTAAAGACAGTGATGGTAACCTCATTATGGACTTAGAGTCTGCTGATTTGAGTCTACTTGAACAAGCAGGTTGGAAAATGCCAGAAAGATTCACCATGAAAGCCGATGATGGTATTACCGACCTTTATGGCGTAATGTATAAGCCATTTGATTTCGACTCTACCAGAAAGTATCCTGTGATCTCATATGTGTATCCGGGTCCACAGACAGAGTCATTCGTAAATGATTTTACTACTACTGGTAGATACAATACAGCTTTAGCTCAGCTGGGATTCATTGTTGTGAGTATGGGGCATAGAGGTGGTAGTCCAATGAGAGACAAATACTACCACACCTACGGATATGAAAATTTGAGAGACTATGCTTTAGCAGATGACAAAAGATCCTTAGAGATCTTGGCTGAGAGACATTCTTTCATTGATCTTGATCATGTAGGTATCTTCGGTCACTCAGGTGGTGGGTTTATGTCAACAGCAGCCATGTTAATGTACCCTGACTTCTATCATGCAGCGGCCTCTTCTGCTGGTAATCATGACAACAACGTATACAACAAATGGTGGGGTGAGACTCACAACGGAGTGAAGCGTGTTGAGAAGAAAAAGAAAGACGAAGATGGCAATGAGTACACAGAAGTGACTTGGGATGCTAAAGTAAAAACTAACCCGTCAATAGCTAAGAACCTGAAAGGTCATTTATTGATTACTCACGGAACACGTGATAACAACGTAAATCCCGCCAATAGTTTAAGATTAGCCAATGAGTTAATGAAAGCAGGAAAGCGTTTTGATTACATGCCAATACCAGGTGCTAGACATGGATATGGTAGCAAGAGAGATTATTATGAGCAAATGATGTGGTATCATTTTGCTGAGCACTTGCTAGGAGACTATAGAAATAATGTTGAAATAGATTTACCTGATGGTAATTAATCTTAGATGAGTTCAGACATAAAAAAGCCCCAATTTGGGGCTTTTTTATTGCGCTATAAAACTTTAGTCTATTACATTCACTGTTATTGTCTTACTCCATTGTTCGCCATAAGATTGGTGTAAGCCATTAGCAAATTGTAAAGTCAATGTATGCTCACCAGGAGTCAACTCAATAGTAGCTTCTGTTTGACCTTTTCCATAATGGATATGAGTTTTATCTGCAGGGATAGTTTCACCAGTAGGTAAAAAGCCTCCATCTATAATAATATGGTGATGCCCCACTCCTTTACTCACTTCGCCTGCTGGTTCTATTTCCATTCCATTAACTCCCATCTCAACCAAAACTGAAGAAGAAACTTCTTGTCCGTCAGTTAGATTAACAAAGTATACACCATCCTGAGGTCCGCAACTAGACACAATAAGTGTTAATAAAAATACCGCAGTTAGATTTCTCATTAATTTCATAAGTTCAGTTTAAAATTTCGTCTGAATATAAATTCAGATTTAATAGCATAACAACTCTATTTGATGAAGGTTTCAAATAATTGTTTATTGTGCCTTCGTGAGGCTAGAAACTGCGTATTCATCGATTAAATAATACAGATTGATCATTAGAAAGCAAAGCTTAGTAGATCCGAGATAAAAGGATTAAGTCTAACCTTTCAATTATTTTTAGCTTTAATGTAACCTAGGATACCAATCCAATTTCTTCAAAGAATTTATTTTTGATTATTCTTGTCATTGAAATATGAAAAAGCCCCTTAAAGTATTGCCCAAAAAAAGAGACCTGGTAGAATTAGGGGTGGTCTTGCTTATATTTTCAGTTATTTATTTCACCGGATCACAAGCAGAGGTTTTTGGGAAAGTTCAGCAAGCTGTATTAGCTACGGGCATTATTAATGCTGGTGAATTAGATGATATTGCTAAAAAGGATGCGGAATATGATTTCATGCTTGTTGATGAAAATGGAACTGAATTCAACGCTGAGTCTCTCAGGGGTAAAACCATATTCATTAACATTTGGGCCACGTGGTGTGCCCCTTGTGTAGCTGAAATGCCAGGAATTAATTCTTTGTACAATGACCTAAAGAATGAGGAAGATATTGTCTTCCTTATGATATCGCACGACAAAGAATTTCAAACAGCTAAAAATTGGGTAGCAAGAAAAGGATTCGATTTCCCGATCTATCAACTCACCACTCCACTTCCAGATATGTATGAGACTAACGTCATTCCAACCACTGTTGTCATCTCAAGCAAAGAGAAAGTAATAGTCAAACACACAGGAATGGCCAACTATAACACCAACAGATTCAAGAGACTTTTAATGCGAAAATAAAAGCCGAACAAATTAGGCTGTCCGGCTTTAGGATGAATTAACTCAAAGCATCCTATCCTCAGTTATCATTATCATCTTCTTCGTTTTCATTGTCATTGTCGTCATCACAATCATCATTATGACGATAATCGATTTCTTTTTCTTCAAAGAAATTACCATTTGCATCAAACACTAATACAATTCCTGTAATCAAAACCACCCCGTATTCACCATCGTCATTGGTGCCTGCCAATACAATGGTCGCATCACTATAATTGGACGCTATATAGTCTACAATAGAAGTAAGAAGATCAGCAGAGTCAATTTCGGTCCACTCATCTCTATAGCGATCTCTAATATCATGAGACTCTATAAAGCGGCCATTTACGTTAAAGAACAATGCCAAACCATTATCAAGGACCACACCGTATTCGTCATCTTCATTAATGCCCACCCTTAAGATTTGAGCATCAGGATAAGTTGTATTGATATAATCTAAAACAGCACTTGGAAGGTCTGAAGCTTCAATTGATTCCCAATCATGGTCATCATCGTGATCCCTTCCTTTTCTATGTCTCCTTTCTAATTCTTTAATAAAATTCCCATCAGCATCGAACAAGAGTTTCAAACCACTCTCTAAATCTATGATAAAATTTCCAAGGTGGAGCCAATGCAAAAGTGGAAGTGGTAACTCCATCCCTCTCAGATAAAACAGTGTATTTGGATAGAACACTTTCCGGCGAGACCAAAGTAGCCACTTTCGAAGTCAAACTTAGTGGGATCGATGGAACAAAAGCAAGAGTCAAGATCCTTTCGACTAGAGGTGGATATATTGAAAAAGAAATTGAAATAGGAACTGCTCACAAAAATTAAGAGGGATATGAATTAGCTTCATTACCTGTGTTAAAATTTTACTTCGATAAAAAAACCGCTCTCAATTTGAAAGCGGTTTTTTGATTTAATGTGCTAAATCTATAGTTCGCCAGACTGAATTCTTTCTGCAATCTCTTGGCATTTATCTAAAACACGTAGCAAATTTCCACTCCAAAGCATACCAATTTCTTCCTGGGTATAGCCTCTGCGAACAAGCTCTAAAGTAACATTGAAAGTCTCCGAAGCATCGCTCCAACCTTCAACGCCTCCACCACCATCGAAATCAGAACTAATTCCAACATGCTTTAAACCTATCTTTTCAACTAAGTAATCAATGTGATCTACAAAATCTGAGACATCCACCGGGGGCGCTTCAGCATTTACTTCTTGTTCCACCCTGTCTGCATAAGTTTCTTGAATCTCAGTATACCTTTTGTAATATGTCTCTCTCTCTTCTGAAGACATTTGACGAAGCTCACCCCTTGACTTCATTTCGAAACCTTCTTCGTCAGCAATGGTATTCATCACCTCATTAAATTTTTGGGAATTGGCTCTATTCTTATCGGAATCGACATAGCTTTTAAAAGCTACTGTTTGGATAACACCTCCATTTTCTTTCAGCATCATTAATTGCTCATCGTCCATGTTTCTGCTTACGTCATTCATAGCTCGGGCAGAAGAATGAGAGGCAATAACAGGAGCTTTAGAAAGCTGCATTGCTTGCATGTTAGCTTCTTTACTCGGGTGAGAAAGATCTATCATGATGCCGTATTTGTTCATTTCAGCTAAAACTTCTTTTCCAAAATCACTAAGGCCATTGTGTAACCAAACTGAGTCTCTTTCCCCAGTATTTGAATCACTTAGCTGACTATGACCATTATGTGAAAGTGACATGTAACGTGCCCCTCTTTCATAAAATTCTTTGACGCGGTCTATTTCCATCCCTACAGGATATGCGTTCTCTACGCCTATCATGGCTACTTTCTTTCCTGCAGCTACAATTCGTCTAACATCATCAGATGTGTACGCTAATTCAATCTTATCTGGCGCTATCTCTTCTGTTAGTCGATGAATAGCTTTGAATTTATCATCTGCATTTTCATAGGCATTGGCAAAACCTTCTTCGGTCAGTTCTCCTTGGCCAGTATAAACTACAAACCAGGCCACATCCAAGCCTCCTTCTTCCATTTTAGGAAGGTTTACTTGTGTAGATAATCTTTGGGTATAATTGGTCTCTTCTGTAAAGTTGGAAGTATTGATATCATCGTGAGTGTCCAAAGTGATCACTTCATAGTGGATCTTTTTAGCATGATCCTTCAATTCAGATTCGGTCATCTGACTTACATCCACAGATTCTTCTTTTTGAGTTCCACCACAAGCAGTTACAAAGGCGATGATGACAAAAAAGCTAATTAGTTTTTTCATAGTTTAAAAATAAGGTTCAAATCCAAGGTAAGAAGTCTACAAAAATTCTAAAGCATCTTTTGTGCGAAAGGCATTAAATGAATGCCAACTCACCCCCCGGAAATCGCCTGCATGATATAAACTTCATCTCCAGTTTCTATGCTATCCTTCAGTGCTTCTCTATCTTGAATAAGCTTTTTACCGATAAAGATATTCACATGTTTTCTTAAGTGGCCTTTCTCGTCAACGATGTAGTCTTTCAAGCCTTTATGGTGCATTTCAATCACATCTATGGCTTCACTAATAGTTGCACAATCTGCTTTTAAAGTAGATAAGTCAGGATAGAACCTTTTGAGATTCGATGTGAACTTGATAATGGCCATATAGGATCAACGTTTGAATAATGTGATAGTTATTTCAACCATTCTTGCTCGTTATGTGTTCGTTCGTGCTTTACATTTCCGGTATGAAGTGTAGAAGCAGGCTCACATAATATTACCCATACTTCTTCACCATCCATGGTATATGGATTATGTTCTACTCCTTTTGGCACTATGATCATCTCTCCTTCTTTCACTACTTCTGTCCTTTCTCTGAACTCCATATAGAGTGTTCCCTTATGGATTATAAAGAGTTCGTCTTCATTATCATGACTGTGCCAAACGAATGAACCTTTCAATTTAGCCAGCTTAACTAATTGACCATTAAGCTCCCCCACTATGCCAGGCTTCCAAAAATCAGTGATCTGTTCAAACTTATTTGTAAAGTTGATTGAGTTCATATTGCATTTTACAAATTATTTCGCCCTAAGAAATTAAAGACCTCAAATTTGTTCTTCTTAAGTAAAGCCTTTGAATAGTAGATGATTTCGAATTATTATTGTGGCTTCTGAGCTACTCAAACATGGACCAATTCATTAACGTTAGAAAACTCATCAAGAGCAAGAATCCTACTCTTTTGAAATGGCTCCCAAGATTTGTCATTAGGTATATTGAAAAGATCATTCACCAAGATGATGTCAATGCCTTTATGATAAAGATGAAAGGTGCATCTGCCTACGAGTTTTGTAATGCTGCAATGGAAGAATTTCAAATCGATCTCGAATTATCCGGCAAAGAAAACATCATTCAACCACCAGAAAGCTGCATATTTGTTGGCAATCACCCCCTTGGCGGATTTGATGCCTTGGCTTTAGTCGCCTCAATTAATGACAAAAGACCAGATCTTCATTTTATAGTAAATGACTTCTTACTAAGTGTAGAAAACCTTAAGAAACGGTTTATTGGTGTAAATAAAGTCGGCAAGAATGCCAGAGAATCACTGAAGAAAGTGGATGATCAATTTGCCTCAGATACCGCAACTTTCATTTTCCCAGCAGGCTTGGTGAGTCGCAAACAAGACGGTGTGATCAAAGATCTAGAATGGAGTAAGACTTTCATCACTAAGTCAAAAAAATATAAAAAGCCCGTGATTCCAGTGTATATTGAAGGTAGATTAACCAACCGGTTTTACAGGCTTGCGAACATCAGAAAAGCACTAGGAATTAAGTTAAATATCGAAATGTTCTTTCTTGTGGATGAACTTTTTAAGCAAAAGAATAGCAAAATGAACATTGTGATCGGCAAGCCGGTCGAACCAAGTGTTTTCGATAAAAGCAAAAACGACAAGCAATGGGCACAATGGTTGAAAGAGAAAGTATACCTTTTAAAAGAGCAACTATAAGTGGGAATGAAAGAAAGTAAAACCCAAAAGGAAATTATCCCTCCTGTTGAAAGAGAACTCATAGAAGATGAGCTGAACCAAGAACGCTTTGTCCAAAACACGAACAAGGGTAACAATGAGATCTATATAGTTAATCACCACAACTCGCCTCATACCATGCGAGAGATAGGCAGATTAAGAGAAGTTTCCTTCAGGACT
>CBFIDS010000007.1:0-5206 GCA_965661435.1 Roseivirga sp. | reverse complement strand
CGTTTCTTCTAGCAATCACAGGGATGTAACGATGCATTTCGCCATAGATCTCGAGCGTCTTTACCACTCTGTGATCGTATGCTTTAAGTCCACAATTGAAATCATGAAGTTTTATGCCTGAGATCAATCTAGTAACTCGATTGAAAAACTTGGAAGGTATGGTCTTAGAAATTGGGTCATGTCTTTTCTTTTTCCATCCAGACACCAAGTGTTCCCCAGAATTGATCATTTCCATCAATCCAGGAATTTCGTCCGGACTGTCTTGCAGATCTGCATCCATGGTGATCACAACCTTGCCTTGAACATGTCTAAAGCCAGTATTTAGAGCGGCAGACTTACCATAGTTTCTACTAAACTTTATGGCTTTGATTGGATATTCTTCAGAAAGTTTATTGATCACTTCCCAAGAATCATCTGTGCTCCCATCATCTACCAACACTACTTCATAAGAAAAGCCATGCGACTGATTCACACGGCTTATCCATTCTAGTAATTCCGGTAGAGATTCCTCTTCGTTGAAAAGCGGTATTACAATTGAAAGATCTATCAAATTAGAATTCTTCTGCTTCATTTTTATTAATGGCCGATACAATGGATCCCCAAATTAAACCACCAAGTAAAACTATAACGATACCGACAATTAAACCAATTTCAGGATTAGAAAAACCAGCAGAGAACCCTTGCATTTGATCGATTTGTTCTTCAGACATTCCTTGTTCTCTCCATCCATCCTCCATAGCTTGAGAAATTCTTTCAGAAACTCCTGGGTCTATGAACTTGACATAAACGTAATTGATCACGCTTCTTACAACTCCAGCGATCAAAGCGGCAATCATAGCAATCTTGAATCCCTCTCCAAATGTCATATAACCACCATTGTCTCTCTTAAACTCTCTGGTAGCCATTACATAACAAAAAATAGCAACTAGGATAGGTAAAAAACCTGCAATAGTAGACTGTATTTCTAGAATAAGCGGAACTAGAACAATGATTGTAGAAATAAGACCATAGATTAATCCCCACTTTTTAGCGTAATCCCCGGTCGATACTTGGCTTTCCATTTTTAGATATTTAAGGTTGAATATTTGAAAAATACTTATTTAAATCAAGTTTACCTATTAGGTCGTAATTCTTTAGAAAGAATTATTTAAGCGAATGATATGACCGATTAACGCAATTATTGAGCCTTGTGGGTCCTCAGTACTATTGAAAAAATAGGTGTAAGGAATAAACCAATGATCGCTTTCTTCAAGAATACATCTAAGATCAATTGAGATTTTGTGATTTTAGAAATGGCAGAAAGTTGTTCTTGGAAGAACTCCTCCTTATTCTCATCTACCTGCCCCATAATCATCTCCTTCATAGACTCCATATCTTCAATTTGAACAGACTTATAAAGCTCCATAAAGCTAGGCTCTATTACATTTATGAACAAAGCATAGAATATGGAGAATACAAAGGCTGTCATCAGGTATGAAATAAAACCAATTGTCATTCCATGGTAAAACCTAAGTTCGTTTTGATTATGATCTCTTTTAAATTCCTTGATTGGTAGAAAACAGAATAAGCCAATGATCACAATATCCAAGAGAAAAGATATTAGGTTTCTCCATGGCTGTTGATCTAAATAGAAAAAAGTTACAAATGAGAGTATGGCTAAAACACCTCCCACTAAACCATATCTACCTGAAATTTTCGGAATAATTGGACGTATCTTCATGCTAATTCAAGACGAGCTGGCCGTTGTTTACAATTGCTTTTACCTGTCCTTGAACAGTTTGTCCAAAGAAAGGAGATGCAGTAGATTTTGACTTATTTGTATCAGAATCTAAGGTCCAACTATCACCATTAAATACAGTGAGCACAGCAGGTTGACCAACATCAATTTTAGGTTGCTCTATACCGAGTAGGTTTCTTGGATTAGAGGTGAATTTCTCAATAAACTCTTGATAATCATCGCCAAAAACGTCCATTAAAACCGATAAAAAGGTCTGTTGATTACTTGACCCGAAATCTGCTAAGTCAAATTCAAGCTTTTTACTTTCTTCATCATGAGGAATATGATCTGAAACTATACAATCAATCGTTCCATCTTTCAATCCCTCTAAAAGTGCTTGCCTATCATTATCAGTTCTATAGGGTGGGTTGACCTTGAGATTAGTTTCGTAATCCGATAAGTCTTTATCTGTAAATTTGAGGTAGTTGACACCTACATCACATGTAACCGATAGCCCTTTTGCTTTGGCACTTCTTATTAACTCTACACCTTCTTTAGTCGACACCATTGTAAAGTGTAACCTACCGCCTGTATATTGTAGTAATTTCAGGTCTCTCTCTATCATAATCACTTCTGAGAGTGAAGGCATCCCTTTCAGCCCCATTTGTGTACTCTGCATTCCTTCATTCATGTGACCGAAAGCGGTGAGCATCTCGTCTTCAGCTTTATTGATCAACAACCCTTTGAACTTTTGTAGATATTGAAGTCCTTTCATCATTATATCTGTATGCCAGATAGGCCTGATTCCATCTCCAAATGCTATTGCACCCGCTACATGTAAATCAATCATCTCGGTAAGTTCCTTTCCCTCACAGCCAAGTGTAACGGCTGCCATGGGGTGCAACTGTACGGCAGAGCCCTTACTCCATTTTTGATAATATGATATGCTATTCTTGGAAGAGGTTACCGGATTATTATTTGGTAAAAGAACTACATCTGTAAAGCCACCCACAGCAGCAGCATCCGATCCAGTTTCAATATCTTCCTTATGTTCATTACCAGGGTCGTGGTAATGAGCCCTCATATCTAACCACCCAATGCTTACGCAAAGGCTGTCTCCATTAATTTCTTCACCATCAAATGGAATCTGATCATCAATTTTCTTAATGACACCATTTGATACATGAATATCTTTTTTTGACTTATTGAAAGGTGAATTGATATCAATAATTTGCGCGGAACGGATTACAAAGTCCATGTTACAAATATCGGATTAAAATTATTTCCACAAAAAGAAAAAACAAAGCACCTAACAAGGCATATTTCCAAAGTGGTATTCCTGCTATTCCTGCCTGTAAAAACTGTTGAACTTCTCCATTTAGACCCGATTTGACTACATTAATATGAGCCCTCTTATCTAAATCATCAAGCATTTGTTGGTCAACTGGACGCAGATCTGACTCAGATTTCGGAATATTAAATGATATGGTCCCAATATTTTCTTCTCCATTGATCAATCCATAGTGACCAGACCTTATTTCACCTTTTGGGATTTCAAGAATCAATTGATCATTATCAACTCTCTGATCAGGTGTGATTGTACCTTGTTGCGATTGCAACTTATACACCTCATTCCTTCTAGAAATATTATCCAAAGGATAAAACAAAGTTTCCGAATCAGTATAGTAATATAGATTTGATAGATTGACTTTACTGCCTAATGCTAATTTATACATCACAGGAACAAAAAGTGCATGGTTAGTGAAAGAAGTATACTCCGCATCCAATGGTGAACTAAAGAAGAAAAGGTTTCCTGTTGTATTAACCTTGGATAAAAACCCTCGGCCATTTCTGAATTGCAGATAATCTAATTGACTATTATTCAATCTAAAAGTTACCGTTGCTTTAGGCATTTCTATATTTTCATCTTCATTTTCGAAGACACCTTGAAATAAAGGATTATCGTAATCAGGTTGATTTAAAGCAATTCTATCTTCAGTATCTTTTGACGCTATAATTCCAAAATTTCCAAATTGTGCACTTGCATTTCTACTACTAGGAATAACCATTACGGTTCCGCGAGATTCTTTATACTTATTTAAAATTTTAATCAATTGATTAGAAATGTTTGCTACTTGATTAACTACAAGAAAGTCAGCTGACTCAACGATTTCATTATCAATGAATCTTGAGTCTAGTCTAGTAAATTGAAAAACCTCATTTTCACTAAAAAGAGCATTGATAAAGTCTGGTGATGAATCATCGAATATTTCGACCACCCTAACTTTATCTAGTTGATTTACTGAAGCGTAGAAGTAATTATCATAAGCCAAATAAGGATCATCAAATTCTAAAGCAATTTTATCAAGACCATCCGAATTTTCTAGAAGTTCAAACTCATGTTCTGCTATGAGCTGATTTCCAAATTCAATCTCTGCAGTACCAAACAATTGATTATCAATTAGTAGTTTTAAGTTGATCGATTCTAAATCTCGATAGTTTCTTGCTAACCTTATATTCAAAAGATTTGCGAAAGACCCTGATAAAAATGTATTCTCAAGATAAAGAGTATCGACATAGATATTCGATATATCCTCGCCTAAAACAGGAATTAGGTAGTATGTATTTAAAGTATCTGTCAACGTATTATCAAAACCATCCTTGTTTTGAAAATCTGATATATAATAGATGTCACCATTAAAATTACCACCATCAATCCTACTCTTAATCTCCTCAAATGATCGATCAACACCAACCTGTTTAACTTCTGTCAATAACTCAATTAATGATTCCTTAGTAAACTTAGCTGAAATGGAATTTGAGTAGGAGTTCTCAACAAAATAAAAGCTTGTTCCTTCTGGATATGAATTGACAATAGAATTGATCTCATTAATCATTAGATCAAATGAGGTTGAATTACTCAAACTATAGGTCGAAGAACTTTGAGAGTTATCTAGATAGATCATTACCCGTTTCCCTAAATCAAGATCATTCTCTTGATTCTTAAATAAGGGTTGAGAAAAGGCTAATACGAGTAGTGCAATACCTAAAATTCTCGATGTTAGTATTAATAATTCTACAGGCTTTCGCTTTGCTGAACTTTCCTCTTTTATCCTTCTCAACAGAGCTGTATTCGAAAACTCGACTTTTTTTACTCTTCTTAGATTAAAAAGATGAATGATAACCGGTATAATCAGAGCAAATAATCCGAATAGAATTTGCGGATTGATAAAGGTGATTTGAGAAAATATGGTTTTCATCAATACGGTTTGAATCTGATAACGGAAACTAATTAAATTATTTTCACTTATTGTTATTTATGTATAACCACTTATCAAATACCCTGGGCATAAACGCAAAAAACCTTAGCGTTGGCTAAGGTTTGATGAGATATTAATAAAGTTGGCGACTACTTACTCTCCCACCGGTAAAGGCAGTACCATCAGCGCAAGTGGGCTTAACTTCTCTGTTCGGAATGGAAAAAGGTGG
>CBFIDS010000006.1:0-43434 GCA_965661435.1 Roseivirga sp. | reverse complement strand
CCTTCTCCAGGAGCAGCCTCCCACTCAAAGCCTACTTCAGCATCGATGCGCTCAAGTACGGGTTCACCTTCCAGGTTTCGATTATTAAAAAAGCTGGCTTTCAAACCATTCTGAGCACGATCAGGGGTTTTAAGATTCAATCTTGGCACCGTCTGACCTTTGTAGATCAATGGCACACCTTCTTCATAGGCTAATGTTGCGGTTACACCCATCAGCTCCTTGACACCTTCGAAGACCGTCATTCCTTCGGAATTGTCTCTGAGGGAATATCCGCCTAATTCCCCTTCATTGGCCATAGGTCCTATGACCGCAATCTTCTTTAAGTCCTTACTCAATGGTAAGGCATTGTTCTGATTCTTTAACAACACCATCGACTTCAAGGCCGCCTCCATAGCAACTTCCTGATTAGCCGCAGAATGATGATGCTGATCGATCAGCTCTTGGGAAGTGTAAGGGTTTTCGAACAAGCCCAGCTTGAATTTCAATCGTAGGACTCCAGCTGCAGCTCGATTCACCACAGACTCATCCATCTCTCCTGACTTCACCAGATCGATCAAGGTCTCTTGGTATTCTTTATTCGGGAAATCATAGAACTGCATATCGACTCCGGCTTCAGCAGCGGCTTTGATCGACTCACGGTTGGTGGAGGTAGAGCGATGGCTGGTTCTGAGGAAACGGATAGCTCCAAGATCAGAAACGACTATGCCCTGATAGCCCCATTCTTCTCTGAGTATCTCTGTTAGTAAATGATGGTTAGAGGCCATAGGTACTCCATCGATCTCGGAGTAAGCCGCCATAGTTCCCAAAGCCCCTCCTTCTTGAAAAGCCTTTTTGAAAACAGGAAGGAAATCTGATCTTACTGAACGTTCTCCTACTAATACGGGCCCAGCGTTACCACCTGATTGTGGTGAACCGTGAGCAGCAAAGTGTTTTGGTTCAGCGATCATTGATGAATTGGCCGAAAGATCATCTCCCTGAATGCCTTGGATCAAAGCTGTACCAAGTGTCGCTGATAAATGTGTATCTTCTCCGAAGGTCTCTGCAATTCTCCCCCAACGAGGTTCTCTACCCAAGTCAAGATTCGGACCTAAACCGAAGTGCACACCATGGACCCTGCCTTCCTTACCTATGACCTCTCCTATCCTTTTCATCAGCTCCTGATCCCAAGTGGCTCCGAAGCCAATATTCATAGGAAAGGCTGTACTACCTGCTCCTGTATAGCCATGCAAAAACTCGCAAAATATTATGGCGGGTATACCCCATCGATTGTGATTAATGACATAGCGCTGCAGATCGTTGATGGTTTGGGCATCCTTTGGATAAAGGTCGTGGATGGAACCCACTCCAAAACCATCGCTGAAACGCTCCGCAACGGCTTCTAGGTTCAGAGATTCATCGGTCTTAAGATCATTACCATTGTACATGTCCATCTGTCGGACCTTTTCTTCCAGACTCATGCGATTTAAAAGGTCCTGAATGCGTTCTTCCAATGGAAGTGTCTCGTTTTGATACGGATATTGCTGAGCTAATGAAGCAAGACAGAAAATCGCTAGAAAAAGGGTGAGTAGTAGTTTTCTTTCCATAAGTATGATTGAGGCTTTGAATCTAAGATTAATTGAGGATTGAAGAAAATAATGCGTGATGAGTATTGCGTTTTGTAAAAAACGACAGCCTTTTGGAAGCACTTAGATGAAAAATTAAACCTTGATCAGGGATGAACAAAAAAGGCACCCAGAAGGGTGCCTTTTCTACTTCAGTATTCAGGTATCAATTTCCACCAATCGGTGAGAAATCGAACGCCTTTACTTCTTCCAAATAGTTATCCCAATTGGCTTCTATCCACTCATCTACTTTTGTTTTGAGTTCTTGGTATTCAGCCTCATAGTCACTTAGGTCTTGTCTATCAGATGCAGTTGGAGCGTCAAAAGAGCCAGTCATCGTACGTGATAGTCCCATGACCTTTCCATTGAGATTGTCTCCTCCACCTCGGCCGAATCGGAAACCTCCGCCTCCACCACCGATGGCGTCAGATAGCTCCTTGATCTGTTTTTTCATTTCTTCATTCTTGGTCTTTAGTGCATCCGCTTCTTCTCCTGTTTTACCTTTTAAAGCTTCGATGACCTTATCTACAGCTTCCATTTTTTCAGTTACGCGTTTGCCCAAAGCAGTGACATCTCCCATCAAAGGCCCTATTTCTTTAACGAAGTCTCTTCGAGCGATCAATGCATCCATTTCAATTTCCTCCCTCGGATCCATGCCGAAGGCAATAGTTGCCTCATCAGTAGTTTCGCCAACTGTGACTCTCACCGTGTATTCTCCCGGTAAAGCAGGAGCCCCACCGATCCTAAAGAATCTAGCGAACTGTGCTGGAATTCCAGGGGGTAATGGAGGTTGCTCAATATTCTCCGGAGGATCCTCATCATAGGACCAAGAAACTGTATTCAATCCTTCTTCAACTGTCGGTTCTAAAGTTCTTATGACTTCACCAGAGCTCGTCAGAATCTCAACCTTAGCTTTAGGCCCTTGAGCCGCTGCACCGGCACCACCTCTAGCTCCGCCTCTACCTCTACCACCTCCTGCAGCGGCCATTGCTCTTGGTCTTCCTTGGCCTTGTCCAGCCATTGCTCCTGCTCGACCTCCTCGATTAGGTCGCTCTGGTATTTCAGGTTTCTTAGCGAAAAACTTGATCATAGCTTGCCCTGACGGTCTGTTTTCACCTTCGAAAGTTGCATTTCCAGGATTTGCAGGTCCATTGGCAGAACGTGTACTTACCATGTATGAGGTTGGTGCATCGATTGCCGTCACCTCTGCAGACATTACTGCTTCTTGACCTTTATTCGCTAAAACACGAAGTGGCCTGATATCATCTAAGACATAAATAGCTCTTCCGAAAGTACCTAGAACCAAATCAGCTTCACGCTCTTGTATCACCATATCCATGGTGGACACACTCGGGTATCCATTCTCAAATTTCGTCCAGTTCTTTGCAGCATCGATACTGACATATAGGCCATGCTCTGTTCCTAAAAACATCAAATTTGGCTCAACTGGGTCTTGAATGAACGACAAGGCATAACCAAAGACATCATTCTCATCTACTAGTGGAGACCATGATCTACCATAGTTGGTAGTCTTCATTACATAAGGCTTGAAATCAAATCTTCTATAGTTATTGATCACTGCTACCGCCTCTCCATTGTTGTAACGAGAAGCTTTGATCTGATTGATCCATGAGCCTGCAGGGACACCTTTCATATTGTCTGCAACATTCTCCCAAGTAGCGCCACCGTCTTTGGTGATCTGAAGGTTACCATCATCAGTACCTGCCCAGATCACACCTTGCTCGGTTGGGCTTGGCTCGATCACAAGAATTGTCGTGTGATTTTCTGCTCCTGTTGCATCTATGGTCAAACCACCACTTTTATCTTGTCTCTGCTTAGTAGAGTCATTAGTAGTAAGGTCTGGAGAGATTACCGTCCAGTTACTTCCCTTGTCAGTACTCTTGTGTACGAATTGGCTACCAAAGTAAATGGTGCTATTGTCGAATGGATCTTGAGCGATCGCTGCATTCCAGTTAAATCTTAGGTCTATTTCCTCGTCATCGCTGGTTGGTCTGATTCGCTTACTACTTCCCGTTAATTTATCGTATCTGAATACATTACCCTGTTGCGATTGACCATAGCCATATCTGGAATCATCTGGGTCGGCCATAACATCGAAACCGTCTCCACCACCAATTGGGTAGTAATAATCATTTCTTAAACCTTCGCTGATCCAAGTGTAGGCTGGCCCGGTATAAGTACCGTTATCCTGAAGTCCACCGTAAACGTTATATGGTGTTTCATTGTCTACATTGATATGATAGAACTGACCTAAAGGTAAGTTTTCTACAAATTGCCAGGTCTCGCCCATATCTCTTGTAATGGCCATTCCACCATCGTTTCCTAAGATCATGTATTTCGGATCATCCGGATTGATGTACAATGCATGATTGTCAACGTGGATCAAGTTTCGAGGAATGATATTCTCGAAAGACTTACCACCATCTTCACTCCTATGCACATTGGTGAAAATGCTATAGACTCTGTTTTCGTTTTTAGGGTCTACGAATAGATCAAAATAGTAAAACGGTCTGTTTCCGATATCATTACCATCATTGACCATTTCCCAATTGCTCCCACCATCGTCTGAGCGATAGAGCGCATTGTCTTTCGCTTCGATCAAAGCATAAACTCGACTTGGGTTATTGTGAGCAAAAGCAAGTCCCATTCTTCCAAGATCTCCCTCAGGAATACCGTTCTCTTTAGCAGATTGCTTGGTCCAATTCTTTCCACCATCCATGGTCATATATAGACCTGAACTTGGACCGCCCGAAGTAAAGAACCAAGGTTCTCTACGGTGCTGCCACATGTTCACTAAAATCTTATTAGGGTTAGAAGGATCCATGACCATATCCCCAACTCCTGTCATTTCATCCACATAAAGGATATGCTCCCAAGTTTCTCCACCATCTGTGGTCTTATAAACACCTCTTTCAGGATGGCTTCCCCAAGGAGAACCTATGGCTCCCACAAATACTGTGTTGGGGTCGTCTGGATGAATGATGATCCTATGGATGTTTCGGGTCTTTTCTAGGCCCATCAGTTGCCAGGTCTTTCCGGCATCTAAGCTGCGGTAGATTCCATATCCACCCGTGACACTATTTCTTGGGTTACCTTCCCCAGTACCTGCCCAAACAATGCTTGGGTTCTTTTGAGAAACTGCCACAGCACCTATAGAAAGTGCAAGGTTATCATCAAAGATCGGTTTCCAATCAATTCCACCACTTTCAGACTTCCATAAACCACCAGAGGCAGAACCTGCATAGATGATCTCAGGACTACTTCTGACCACATCGATGGTGGTAACTCTACCACTCATATTGGCAGGGCCAATGCTTCGTGGTTTTAGCGACTCCATTTTGCTGAAATCGATCTGCTGGCCAAACACTGAGAATGAAGTAAAAAGTATGAATAAACTCCACAACAGTGAATTGACTTTAGTAAAAAGTAAAGTATTCAGTTTTTTCATGCGTAAAAGGTTGATTTCCATTTTGAACACCCAATTAATCAAAAGTTTAATTCAGATGGGTAAAAAAATTACGAGCGGTAATAGTTTATCAAAGCTTTAAGGTGTGATCATCATCTTGGGCAATTGGCTACTTCTTACTAACTTCCTCAGCCTTAACTAAAAATCATGAAAGAATTTAGACTCCTCCTCACATTAACCCTTTTATTATTCACACTTAACAGTCATGCACAGGTTTCCAATAAAATGGAAATGCTGGACATTTTCAACCTTGAGTATGTTTCTGACCCTCAGATCTCTCCAGATGGAAAACAGGTCATCTATGTGAGAAACTTCAAGGATATCATGACAGACAGGAATCTTTCGAATCTATGGATAGTCAATTTCGATGGCTCTCAAAATCGGCCTTTAACGACAGGCGAACAAAATGATCGTTCTCCTCAATGGTCACACGATGGTTCCAAAGTGGCCTATTTCTCAAATAAATCAGGACAGACAGAGCTTTATTTGCGCTGGATGGATTCAGGTGATGAGATGGTACTTGTCAACTCAGAGTTAACTCCTGCAAACATCCAATGGTCGCCAGACGATAAGTACCTTTCATTCAATATGTTCGTGGCAAAGGCTAAGCCTTCACCTATCAGAATGCCTGCTAAACCTAAAGGAGCAGAATGGAATGCTCCTCCAAAATATGTCGATAACCTAGGTTGGAGAAGTGATGGCAGAGGTGAACTTCCTACAGGAAATCAGCAATTATTCACAGTGCCTGTTTCTGGCGGAACACCAAGACAACTTACTGAGGGTGATGTAAATCATAGCGGTGCCGTTTGGTCTGCAGATGGTAAACACTTGTACTTCAGTGCTAATTTGAGAGAAGACAGAGAACTGGAGGGTAATGACTCTGAGATCTATTCCATTTCATTAGCCACGGGAGAGATCAAGCAATTGACAGATCGCTATGGTCCAGATCGTGGACCCGTAGTTTCCCCAAATGGTCAGCTCATAGCCTATACAGGTGGAGATGATAATTATAAAGGCTATCAACTTAGTAAACTGTATATAATGAATGCAGATGGCTCCAACCCAAGACTCATTTCAGGAGATCTCGATAGAGATGTAAGCAGTATTACTTGGGCTGCTGATGGTAAAGGAATGTATTTCCAATACGTTGATAAGGCTCATCCAAAGATCGGTCACATTACACTCAACGGAAAGGTGACAGAGATCACCGATGGATTAGGCGGGATGTCTCTAGGTAGACCTTATACTTCTGGCGCCTTTTCAATCGCTAAAAATGGTAATTATGCCTACACCTGGGCAGAAACACAGCTTCCAGCCGACTTAGGAGTCGGAAATAACGGGAATAACAATAGGGTAACTAACCTTAATGAAGACCTTTTTGAATACAAGAAGATCGGTAATATAGAAGAGATCTGGTACAAGTCATCTGCAGATGGTCTAGATATCAATGGCTGGATCGTAACTCCTCCGGACTTTGATCCGAATAGGAAATATCCGTTGATCTTAGAGATCCATGGAGGTCCATTTTCTAGTTACGGCCCAATGTTCTCTGGAGAAATTCAATTGATGACAGCAGCAGGATATGTAGTGCTTTACACCAACCCAAGAGGTAGTACAAGTTATGGTGAGCGCTTTGGCAATGAGATCGACAAGAACTATCCAAGCAAAGACTATGACGACTTGATGTCTGGAGTTGATGAAGTGATCAAAAGAGGTTACATCGATGAAAGTCAGCTTTTTGTAACCGGAGGTTCGGGAGGTGGTGTTCTCACCTCATGGATCGTTGGACATACAGATAGATTCAAAGCTGCAGTAGTTGCTAAACCTGTGATCAATTGGTTTAGCTGGTCATTGAATTCGGACATGTCTGCTTTTGCTACTCGTTATTGGTTTGAAAAAAGACCTTGGGAAGACCCTGAAACTTACATGAAACATTCACCTATATTATATGTAGGAGATGTAACTACCCCTACTATGCTTTTAACGGGTGAAGAAGACCTAAGGACTCCTATTCACGAATCTGAGCAATTCTTTACAGCGCTAAAATTACAAGGAGTGGAAACAGCAATGGTAAGAATTCCTGGTGCATACCATGGAATCGCAGCTCGTCCAAGTAATTTGATCGCTAAGGTTTCAGCCATACTTACTTGGTTCGATAAGTACAAAACAGAGTCAGTTTCATTAGAACGAGGTAAATAATATGCAGACCATTTTAGGGGCAGGCGGACCCATTGATGTTGAATTGGCCAAGGCACTTCCGAAATACACTGATAAGATCAGACTAGTTTCAAGAAATCCAAAAAGGATCAATGATACGGATGAATTGGTTTCAGCGGACCTAACTCAGGCAGGAGACATTGAGGGATCAATAGCAGGAAGCAGTATTGTTTATGTGACTGTGGGCTTTCCTTATAGCATCAAATATTGGAGAACTCATTGGCCAGTTTTTATCAGGAGAGTCGTAGAGGCATGCGTTAAGCATAATACCAAACTCGTATTCTTCGATAACATCTACATGTATGATAAATCGTCTTTGGGTCATATGACAGAAGAGGCAGCGATCAATCCGCCAAGCAAAAAAGGGAAAGTAAGGGCTGAAGTTGCTAAGATCATCATGGATAGGGTTCAAAAAGGAGAACTTACAGCATTAATTGCAAGATCTGCTGATTTCTATGGTCCTTCGATCTCAAATACAAGTATGTTAACTGAAACCGTGTTCAAACCGCTATCCCAAGGGAAAAAGGCTAATTGGATGGGACCTGTCAGTTATAAACATTCCTTCACATATACTCCAGATGCTGGAAAGGCCTCCGCAATATTAGGGAATACAGAAAGCGCATACGGACAAGTCTGGCATTTACCAACTGCCGGAGATCCACCAACTGGAAAAGAATGGATCGATCTTGTAGGAGATGAATTAAAGAAAGAGGCTAAGTGCCAAGCTGCTCCTAAATGGATCATTCAGCTCTGTGGTATTTTCGTACCTGTGCTTAGAGAAATGCCTGAGATGATGTATCAATATGATAGAGACTATATCTTCGACTCGAGCAAATTTGAAAAGGCCTTTAATTATAAGCCTACCTCCTACCAAGCAGGCATCAAGGAGATCATCAATAGTGATTATCGCTAATCACTATTGATTAAATCCATTTATTCTGCAGGAGTATGTAAAGAAACTCTATTCCCTTCTGAATCTTCGAATTGAGCGAACCATCCATATTCACCTATACTCATCTTTGGCACCAAAGTCTTTCCTCCATTTTCTTCAATTGTTTTTAAGCTGCTCTCAATATCGGGAGCATGAAAATAAACGATACTTCCATGATGTGAAGGTACATAGCCATCTGTTTTAACCAATGCACCTGAAGCCCCTTCTCCAGGGCCGCCTGGGAACCATGCCATATGAGCAGGGCCCATTTCTGAGACAGGCATTTCAAAGTTGAAAACTGATTCGTAAAAAGATTTCGCTCTTTCCAGGTCTTCTACTGGAATCTCAAACCATACTACTGGATTCATTACTTTAAGTTTTTAATTAAAAAATTTACTAATAGACGTATCAGGTGATCGAATGGGACAGAAAGTAAGCTCTATTCCAACTAATCAAGTGCTTACAGGGTCTAAGAGATTGAAAGCACATGAATATGAAAAAGTTAGCAATACTAATTACGTTCTTATTTATTTATGGATGCGCTGAGGATTTAGATCCTTGCGAAAATCCTGAATTCAACTGTTCAGCATCTGTAGCAAGTCATTGGGAACTAATAGAGATTTATGCCGACCCGGGTAATGGTGGAGGTAGTTTCAATGAAGTAGATTCGGAGAGGACCATTACCTTCTTGACCAATGATACTTTTATTAGCAATGGCTCTTTATGCACGATGGACCGTCTGTCTACTGAAATTGTGAAGGGAACTGTGAATTATGGTGACTCGGAAGACCAACTTCTTTTTAATCCTTGTCAAGAGCCTAACATTTCTATAAGCTCTGTAGATTTTCAGATCAATGGTGATGAAATGCTGGTCTATTTTCAATGCATAGAAGCCTGCATCCAGAAATACAAGAGAGTTGAGCTGTGATGGAATTCCCTAATACAATAGGTAAAAAGGGGGATTTTTTATCCCTAATTAATCTTGCATTCCAAGCAATCACATGCGTTTACAGACCTTCTTGAATTCGCAGTAAGAACATCGATCCAGATCATCTGTTTGTCGAAAAGGAACCTTAGCGTCAAAAATCTCTTTGACCATTCCTTGGAGCTTGGAGCTAAATGCTTCTATTTCCTGAGTTTCAAGATTATAGTTCCCTTTTAACCATTTAGTACCCTGATTGAGCTCCTTCATAGTAGTAATGCCCGCTTTGATCGGTTGATCGAAGTGAGGAGATATCAACGCAGCATATAGATAAGCCTGAAAACCAGATTTATACTCTGGATCAGAAAAGTACATTTCTAGTACTTCTTCTAAAGAACGCTTACCTCGATTATCATTGACAAATTTGACCTTACCAGTCTTATAATCTATCACTCTTAGAACGCCATCCTTTTCATCTAATCTGTCAATTGTACCGCTGATCTTGGCTGTTTTATCCCCAACCTTCACCAATTCCTCATAACCAGTTTGCTCTAATCCTATTACTTTGAAAGGAGCATCTGCTTTGTCTAGGTCTAAGACTTTTTGAATCAACTGCTCCATCACCTCTTTAGTCACCAAGTCTCTTCCGCTCAGTTGTTGATGAGGCTGAATGATCTTATTTCGATGAAGGGATTGAATCAATTGCTTTTCCACCTGTGCCTTGAGCAATTTAACTTGGTCACTAGACACTTCCTTACCAAGCCAAGGTTGATAGAGGAACTCAAGAACTTCGTGAACTACAATTCCTAAATTTCTGGCATCAATATCCTCTTCCACGTCATCCATTTCATGGAAGCTCACCACATTTTTGAGATAGAACTTTAATGGGCAAGTCACATAGTTAGTCAGCGATGTTGGCGAGAGAAACTTACCTTCTTCCGATTGAGTCGTAAATCTCTCCAGTTGCTTCATGACTTTTGCACTCTTCTCAACCTGAACTGGTTGAGTTTCTTCTAATTCAGGTAGTACCCCATCGTACTGAAACTCCTTGACTTTGACATTGGATAAAGTCTTATAACGCTTCAGTTCTTGAAGAATAAATCTACTCTTCTCTCCTGTTGAATCTCCTTGAGTAGTATTATCAAAGATAAAATGAACGTCCTCAGCCCTTTGGATCAATCGCTTAAAGTGGTAGGCATAGATAGCATCTTGCTCTTCGAAAGTAGGAAGTTCAAATACTTTACGTAGTCCAAAAGGTATATAAGAATTAAGGCTCCTTGCGGTAGGCAGCTTTCCTTCATTAGCTGAGACAACAATGATATGTTTAAAATCCAAGGTTCTGGTCTCCAGAAAACCCATGACCTGAATGCCTTGGACAGGTTCGCCTTCAAACGGAATTTTGACTGATCTAAAATGCTCTTGAATTACCTTTTTGATCAGTTTTAAACTGAATTCACTCTTATCCGCCAAGTAATCATTGAGCTGATTCATGGATTTTAGAAAGAAATAAATGAACTCTCTTTCTGTCAGGTGTTCTTCTTGCTCTTTGAAATAGTAAAAAACCCTTGTCATATAATCCTTGAGTGCATCATAAATAGCTCCCCAAGAAATTTCCAGATCAAACAGCATCTTCAATTCATCAGACCCCACCTTTTCCAAAAGCTCTTCTTTACTAATTCTTGTCTTGTTTTCAGCTAAGATCCATTGCTGAAGTGATTGAAAAATATCTTCTTGAAATACTGAAGCATAGGCATTAGAGAAAAATGGCTTGAGATCATAAGTGTGAAACAAGACCTGATCATCTGTTACTTTAGCTTTTCTGATCAGTTCTAAATAAGTGTTTGCAAAGTCATATACAACAGTCGATCGCATAGGATATCCCATTGTTACATTGACCTTATGCTCATTCATAGGCAGACAGTAAAGCAATGGAATAAGTAACTTTTCATCAGCTAAGACTACTGCTGTTTCTTCAGGTCTAGCACCATTTTCAATCAATTCATTGACCTTCTGAGCAGCCAATTCAGCCTGCGCCATATTCTGTGGAACGGAGTGGATATTGACCTTTTTTTCTAACTTTTCTGAACTTGCGTTGAATACAATGCTTTGTGGCCATTTGATAAGATAATCTCGAAGGAAATCTCCCGCTTCTTCGATCTTACTATCCAAATAATACTGATCTACATCCCAATAAAGCTGTGCTCTTTCTGCTTTTATGAGAGCATCGAAAATAATCTCCTCTGCTTTTGAAAGTGCATTAAAACCACAGAAATGATATTGTTTGTAAGGATGATCAAAATTCTCTTGAGAAAGAATATTTGCCAAGTTTCGGTAAAGCATACCGCCATAGGCCTTTTCTTCCTGAGCTAATTCTTCTTGATAGGTTTCATAGACTGCACCAACTTCCTTCCAGATCTTCAGGAATTCTGTCAGCAACTTGGTCTGCTCTTTTTTATCCGTTAAAGTTCTATACCTAGCAATGATATCTCTGAACTCGTCATTATGTCCGAAGACATGATCGATCTCCTTCATGTTTTGAAGCGATGAGTAGATCTTAGGAGCATCGGCTAGGTAGCGATCTATCTCGTCATAATCCTTCAGAATGATCTTTCCCCAAGCATAGAAATCATCGAAGGCAAGTTCTTTATCCTTTTTTTGATAGATCTTAAATAGATGAAAAAGTAAAGTGAGTTCGTCAGTAATGGTCATACCGGTAAGTTTCTCTACAAACTCTTCGATACTCAAGATAGCAGGGAGCATGAAGTTATGCTGACTGTATTGAGCAAGAAGGGCTCTTTTGAAAAACACACCACCCCTTTTAGTTGGGAAAACGAAGCAATGATTCTTAAGGTCCGCAAGCTGCTCTTCTTTGATCTGATCTACTAAAAGTTGGTGGAAATCACTCATAACTCAACCTCCTTTACTTTTACAGGCTCTACATAAATGAGGTAACCTGAGATCTTTTCAAAACCCATAGCTCTTATGGCAGACATGTATCTTTTGACTTGATCGATATGAGCCAAACTTTCTTTTTCTTTTTTATAATCAATCACTATTGCCTCCTTTCGTTTAAAAAGGAGTCTATCAGGCTGATGCTCTCTCCCTTGAAACCAAATGGATCTTTCATTATAGACTTCGTATGCATCTGAAAACCATTGACGGATCTGTTCATCCTTAAAAAGTTTTTCTATCCGATCCTCAACTTGAGCAATTACTTCTTTGCTCATTTCTCCAGCTTGAGATCTTTGTCTTAAGATCATTGGAAGATCTTCTTTGTGAATGATGTCTGAAAGCACATCATGAACCTGATTTCCCAAAGTGATCTGTTGTGCCTGCTCAGTCTCTTGGAGCATAAAAAAGCGATCTGAATCGTTTCTAATTGACAATTTTTCCAAATAGGATTGCTGAGGATATACCCTGATCTTATGAGTTGAGTCTGATTTTTTAGTTGTTTTAGGGCTCGGAAGATCTTTACCTGAACTATAGGTGGTACGGGTTTCCTCTTCCGCCTTATTCATACCCATTTCTTCCAAGATCTCAGGAAGGAAGGCATTGATCTTTGAAGTACCACTTTTAGCTAGCGGTGCTGAAATAATCAGTTTATGTTTTGGCCTGGTAAAAGCAACATAGGTCTTGTTGAGAATATCCAAAGCACCTTCTTCAGCCTCTAAAAAGAAGTCTTTACTAAAAAACGACTCTTCTAGTTTAGTTTTACTAAAGTCGAGTGGAATGAATTTAAGTTCAGGATACTCTTCAGGAATATTTTTGGTCCAAAACTGATGCATTTTGGCATTTGGGAGAATATCCCACGAGGTGAATGGGAGAAAAACGATTGGTGACTCCAGTCCCTTAGATTTATGGATGGTTAGAATTCTTATTGCATTTGCATCTTCACTGGTAGCTACAGTTTGATCATCGCCTTCTTTTTCCCACCACTCTAAAAAACTCATAATGGAACCTCTTCCTCTTTGCGACTGATCTAGAACTACATCTAGAAACTGTTGAAGGTAGAGATCAGAATGCTTTTGCATCTCAAAAATGATCAGCAACTCGAAGATCAGATCAAATAGAGGCTTTTGTCTTAAAACATGAATCCTCTCCCAGAATTCTGATGGAAAACCAGCTTCAGAAAGTGTCATTCTCATCCCCTTTGCAGAAGTCAAAGCTTCACCCTGTTTATGATCGAACAACCTGTTATAAATCGTGATCAGACTTAAAGTCTGCACTTCATCCTTATCTGAATTCAAGTATCTCAATAACTCCAAAAGAAAATTAACGAGATCACTTTGCTGAAGTTTGAGAGAGTCTCCATTGATGAATGGAATGTTTTCCTGAAGCAATCTATTCGCTAAGTCCGTTATTTCAGCATTTCGATTGACAAGGATCAGCATGTCGCTGTATTGGTACTCTTTTGCTAGATTACCTCTTACATGCAGAATCAAATTTTCAATGGCATTATCTTTCCAGTCCTCTTCATCAAATAAGCTGATCTCGACATATCCGCCTTGCGCTTTCTTTACGTTTTGCCTATGCTCTTTAAAAGCCAGATCAAATAATTCAGATCCGGCTAATGCATCATTTTGTATTAGGCTCTTGGGGTAGGAATCGAAAAAAGCATTATTGAACTCAACGATATGGCTGAGGCTTCGGAAGTTATTATCCAATACCATATCAGCTTCTTTAGGATAGAATAAACCTAGGTCTTCTTTGATCTGAGACAGAAGCAGCCTCATATTCCCTCCTCTAAACCTATAGATAGATTGTTTTACATCTCCAACGATGAGCACCTCATGATCTTCAGACAAGGCATTGATGATCAAAGGCTTCAGATTATACCATTGAAAGTTCGATGTGTCTTGAAATTCATCGATCATGATATGCTTATAGACGCTACCTAACTTCTCGAACATGAAAGGGGCATCTGCTTCTAAAAGCACCTCTTTGAGGATGCTGTTCGTATCTGAAATGAGCATTACATTATGCTCATCTCTGTATTCCTTTAATTTTTGATGAAGTGACTCGAGTAGCCCAAAAGCATAAATGTTTTTGAGAATCGCTTTGGCAGTATTGTAACGAGGCAATTCTTCTGTTGTGAAAATCAATGCCTCATTACCTAGATCTGTCAACTCTAGGCCTACCTTTTCTGCTAAATCAAAATTAGAACTCTTCTTGGCACCCCAAGGCATCTCTCCATCTAAAGTCTGAATAAATCGTTTCTTTTCTTTCAGCGAGTACTCGCTTTTCTCTAAGGCATAAAAAGCGGCAATGGGCCCTGATTTTTTATAATGAAAGTCTTCTGACGTTAGTTGATGTTCATCTAAAAGAACAAATGCTTTTTCAGCAAATGACTTAGCGGTATTCTCAAATAACTTTACCTCTTTCTTCAACCTGGTGATCAGTGACTTGAGAGAATTAAGGTCGACCTTATCTCCACCTAAGGCATCTTGGAAATTTTCATTGAAAAGGTTCTTTCCTAGCTTTTGAATCTGCTGATCCACATTCCATGATCTATCATCATCAATTTGATCCTTGGCATATTGAGTGATCCATTCTTTGATCTCAGGCTGGTCCTCCAGCGACCGATATAGATTTTCTACCACTTCATTCAAGGCGATCTGAGTATTAATCTCCACCTCATAACTAAGGGGTAGATTGAGCTCTCTTGCAAAAGATTTAAGGATCTTAGAGAAGAAACTGTCGATAGTCGAAACTTCGAACCTGCCATAGTTATGAATGATCAGGTCATAGGCCTCTTCTGCCCTCAGACGCACTTGATCCTCATCAAACCGATCTTTCAATTCATCGATTAGACTAGTCCTAATGTCAGAAGATTCTCCAGCTACAAGAGATTCCAAGGATTTCAAAATCCTTGTCTTCATTTCCTCTGTAGCCTTATTGGTAAAGGTTATTGCCAGGATATGCTTATAGTCTTGCGGTCTGGAAATGATCAGTTTTAGGTATTCTTTAACCAGAGTAAAGGTTTTACCAGAGCCTGCAGAAGATTTGAAAACGGTTAAAGCCAAGGAATCTATTGTTTGCTTTAAATTAAGCAAAGAGATAGGAATTCAGCCAAATTATCTGATCAATTTGAAGCTACCTCTGTAAGTATCTTCGAATGAGACACCGTTGACCGTGTTGGCATAGAAGATCACATAAGAGTATTCTCCGATTGGCGCTAAGGCTCCTCTATAGTTTCCATCCCATCCTTCGGATAGGTCTTCTGTGCTAAACACAATAGAACCCCATTGATTATAGAGCTGCATATAATACTGACCAGAGCAATCTCCTACTGGTTTAAAAGTATCATTCTGAGTATCGCCATTTGGGCTGAATGCATTTGGAATGTAGATCTTAGGCAACCTTTCCTCAACCTGAATCTCATAACTCGTTTCACAACCGTTCGAATCGATAATTCGGACAGTATAATTCCCTGCACTTAGATCAGATGCATTTTGGTCTTCTACATTAGGCTTGTTGCTCCAAAAGAACTGATAATCTGGGGTACCGCCTTTGGCATCTATAAAAGCAGTACCGTCATCTGCTTGAGGACATATGGTTTCATTGATCAATGTCTCCAGATCTGCCTCTAATAAAGGAGGTTGAGTTATTGTAACTGAGGTTGAAGTTTGACAACCATTGGCATCGGTAATGGTCACATTATAATCTCCTGCTGGGAGTGACGTATTTACATTGTTTGTAGTGGTCGTTTGAAAATCCGGAGATTCCCACAGGAATTGGTAATTACCATTCGGAAACTTGGTCCCACCAATAACAGTGATGTCTGCCACTCCATTACTCTCTTGAAAGCACCTCACCGGTAGTGTTTGAGCCGCGCCAACTACGGTTAATACCTCTGGTTCGGTAACGGTATAAGTCTCTACCAATTCACAGCCAATTTCATCCGTTATGGTTGCCTTATAATCTCCTACTGGAAGTCCGGTGATGGATGCCCCAGTCATTCCATTATCCCAAGTTACCTCATAATCACCAGGTCTACCCCCAGAGATGGCCAAACTGATCTCTCCATTTGCTTCTCCATTACAGAGTACATTATCGATGGTTGCTACCGATCGAATGGGTTGATAAATCACTACATCTAGTATGTCTGAATCACCATCACAATCATCTATAAGTTCATTTGACTCCGTATACCAAATTCTACCTGAAGTACTATTACCCCAGTCTACGAAGACTTCTGTACCATTTGGATTGGTATCTGCCGTAAATGTACCTCCTTCAACTCTCCAAGTGTAGTTGGAGCCATTCGTTGGATTAACATAGTATCGATCTCGATTTCTGTTTTCAAAACAAACCTCTGAAAGCAAAGTACCTGGTGCTATAAAGCTATCTGAAAAGGCTGCGATCGGTTCCAATAACTTATTGATTACAACGTCTAGAACCAGATCATCTATTTCACAGCCAATAGAATTCTTAACTGATAGAGTGACAGAAGCATTAGGATTAGGAGAACCCCAATCTACAAGGATTGAAGAGCCATTATCTTGAGCAATTGTTCCTCCAACCACGGTCCATTCATAAGAATTGCCTGCACCACCTGTTACCGAGTACTCTATCCCGAACACATCTGGGCATACGGATGAAGAACCCATGATATCGCTGACCTCTGTCGGTACAACTTCTATAGTTCTGATCACTGTCTCCGAGGTACCACAAGAGCCTTGGCCATCTGAAGCGATCAATACGATGTCGTAAAAGCCGGGTTCATCATATACTTTTAGAATACTTTCTCCTTCAGCCACAGTGCCATCTCCAAAATCCCATTCAAAGGTGTTAAAACGTGGTTCTTGACCCGCTGGCGTTTCGAATAATGCCGTAAAATCGATCTCAGCATTCAAACAGGCTTGATCTGCGATGATATCAATAAATTCATCTTCTCCTTGAGCTTGGAGGTTTAAGTTTTCCAATGAGGCTCCTGCTACATAGCCGAAGGATTCTATAAAACCAAAAGCATAGATGTATGCCACAAATCCTCCATCTGAAAAGAGGTTATAGTCAAGGGCCTTCTGAATGGTAAAGTTTCCGTAGGCATATTGTACGGCCCCAGGTACGGTTTGAAATTCTCCACTGTTCAATTGAGCACCATTAAGAAAGACATTATCGGTATTATCACTGTCTGTAATTATCGTCAGAAAATAGTTATCTAACTCTGTCGCATTGAGTGCATTAAAATTGATCTCTTGAAGCTGTTGCTCATTAGGATTAAGCATCATCATAAAAGGATCACCAGAACCGGCTCTTGAGTTATTATCACAGCTCAATGAAAAACTGAATTGTGCTACCTGAATAGGCTTATTAGCGTTTATGGCTACCAATTCATTCAAAACAAAGTCCTCATACTCTCCAGAATTCAGAGTAATTACATCAGAACCAATGGTGATCTCAGTATCATCCTCTCCGGCCATTATTCTAAGACCATAATTATTCCTTAATTCCATTGGGAAAGAAACATAATTGCGACCCCAAGTATTGGTAGGATACATTTGTTCAAATAAGTGGTCTGGTGCATAGGCCACAGGATCAGCCGCAGTACTACAGTCTTGACCAAAGGTTATCCTTCCCCATTGATTACCTCCAAAAACAGCAAAATTCTTGCAATCTCCTGATGCTTCTGAAGCTCGGATAAAGCTTCCTGTCAAATCTGCATCAGCTTGAACTTGATAGATTTCTCCCTGATTTAGAGTAATGGTAAAAGGTTGATTGGCTGGCTGTCCACTGATCGTAGGGGCTGAAGTGGTGATCTCAATTTCAGTATCATCTTGAGAAGCAACTATCAAAAATTCTGAAGGACTGTCTTGATTAGTTTCCTCGTCTTCCCAGTATGCAGCAACATAATATTCTCTTCCTAAGGAGGAGGCAGGTAGAACAACAGTCGCATCTGCGCTTCTTTGTCTATTATTAAAAGCGTAAACACTTATATTTACGTCGGAGGTAATTCTTATCGCCTTTTGCTCAATATTTCCACTCAATGTAGCTGCATAAGGATTATCTAAACTGATACTGATAAACTCTTGATGCGTTATACCTGGAGTTACTGTCACGTTTCTGGTTGAACCATCAGTATAAACAAATATCTCAACGTTTGCCTCTGTTTTAGAAGTAATAAAAAGTTCCAGAGATGAAGGAGCGCCAGAATCAAAATTAGACATAAAACCCAGCCAAAACTCGGTACCCTCAGTGGTCACTTGGGAGATCCCTTGAGTAGTAAATAGCAGACCAGTAAAGAGTAATAATAGTAGTTTCCTCAATTTTTGGTAGTTCACATCTGACAAACATAGCTTCTAATATCACTTTTATAACGAAGCTTTCATGAAATGTTTCAGTCTAATTTCAACTAATGGACAAATAGTTAATACTAATGTTTAACACAGCTAATAATCTTCTCTCCCTTTGCTTGTTTTATCTGCAATTATATAATTGTTTTGGGTCAAATTTCAGTCCATGGAGATAAAAGCAAAGATCGAAAAAATATTCCCTGCACAACAAATCACAAGTACATTCAAAAAGAGAGAGTTTGTTGTTGAATATGCCGAAAATCCTCAATATCCGGAATACATTAAGTTTGAATTCATTCAAGACAAATGTGAGATACTTGATAATTTTTCAGCAGGCCAAGAAGTGACGATCAGCTTCAACCTGAAAGGGAGAAAGTGGACCGACCCCAAAAATGGTGAAGATAAATACTTCAACACCTTACAGGCTTGGAAAATAAATGTAGAAACGAATGCTGCTCCAGCTTCTGGTGATGGTAACACTCCGCCTCCACCTGCAGCCAATGATGAGCCAGATTGGTTAAGTGAAGATTCAGACGACCTACCCTTCTAAGTGATGAAATACGATGTTATTGTTATTGGTGGTGGAATTGTAGGCCTTGCCACAGCTTACCAAACCTTAAAGAAAAAGCCAAGCCTTAAACTTGCCTTAATCGAAAAAGAAGATAGGCTTTGCAAGCACCAGACGGGCAATAACAGCGGTGTTATTCATTCTGGACTCTATTATAAACCAGGAAGTCTTAAGGCTAAGAACTGCATCGATGGATACCAAATGCTTTTGGACTTCTGTGATCAAGAAAGTATTCCCTATGACTTGTGTGGTAAAGTAGTAGTAGCCACAGATGATTTTCAGAAACCTCTACTAGAAAACCTATACAATCGCGGGCTTGAAAATGGCCTGAATGATATTACAAAGCTTTCTATCGAAGAGCTAAAGGAGATTGAACCTCATGTGAATGGCATTGCTGCTTTGAAGGTACCTTATACAGGAATCATTGATTACGTTGCTGTGTCAGAAAAATATGGTGAGAAGATCCGTGAAATGGGTGGTGATATTTTCCTTGGCGAGAAAGTTATTAAGATCAATAAGGAATCTAAAGAAAGCACCGTGGAGACCTCCAAGCAAAGTTTAAAAGGGAACTTGGTGATAAACTGTGGTGGTCTTTATTCTGATAGACTGGCAAGACAAACATCTGATGATGTTGACTTGAAGATCATTCCTTTCAGAGGCGAATATTTTAAATTGAAACCAGAGAAAGAATATTTGGTCAAACACCTGATCTATCCTGTTCCTGACCCTAACTTTCCCTTCTTAGGTGTTCATTTCACAAGAATGATCAACGGAGGAATCGAAGCTGGCCCTAATGCGGTATTGGCATTTAGACGAGAAGGATACAAAAAATCTCAAGTACATCTGGGAGAACTAATGGAATCACTCCTTTGGCCAGGCTTCCAAAAAGTAGCATTTAAGTACTGGAAGACAGGATTTGGAGAAATGTATAGGTCATTCTCAAAGGCTGCCTTCACTAAGGCATTACAAAAATTGATTCCTGAGATCCAAGAAAACGACCTAGTTGATGGTGGAGCAGGTGTAAGGGCACAAGCTTGCGATAGAACTGGAGGATTGCTGGATGACTTCGCAATTTTCGAATCGGAAGGTGCAATTAATATCTGCAATGCTCCAAGTCCAGCGGCCACCTCATCTCTTTCAATTGGTAACACTGTGAGTGATTTGGCCATCAAACGAGTTTAGTTAAGAATACGCTAATATTCTTTATTTCATTTTACAGCTTCTATTTTGAATATTAGCTGTATGAAATTCATCAAACTTCTTAGCCTACTTCTATTGACAGCTCAGATAACTTTAGCCCAAGAGGTTAATGTAATGAGCTATAATATCCGCTATGACAATCCAAATGATAACGAAAACTGGTGGGGTAATAGAAAGGAATCAGTTTTAGACATCATCAAATCGAACGAACTGATGGCTTTTGGTGTGCAGGAAGCAGTTAATGCACAAATGGAATACTTAGATGAAAATCTTCCTAATTACTCCTTTATTGGTGTAGGTCGTGATGATGCACAAAAAGGTGGTGAGTTCAGTGCCATTTTCTACAGGAGCGATCTTAAAGTGATTGAAAGTGGTACATTTTGGCTCTCTCCTACTCCTGATCTAGTGTCTAAAGGTTGGGACGCGGCTCTTCCTCGAATTTGTACCTATGGATTATTCGAATTAGAAAATGGTGATCGTTTTTGGATATTCAATACTCATTTTGATCACAGAGGGGTTGAGGCCAGAGCAGAGTCAGCCAAATTGATCGTTGATAAGATTAAAGAACTCTCAGCTAACGATTCATTACCAATTATTCTTACAGGAGATTTCAACACTACTCCAGACAAAGCTCCATACGCCAACATCACTAGTTATATGAACGATGCCGCAAAGGAGTCAAACACAAGGCCTGAAGGGCCTGTAGGAACATTTAGCGGATTCGATACAGAAGCTAAGCTCTTAGAACGGATCGATTATATCTTTAGTAAAAATGCCGATGTCCTAAATTATGCTCATTTAGATATGAAAAGAGACAATGGTCTTTGGCCTTCTGACCATTTACCAGTATTATCCAAGATCAGGATCAATTGAGGAATTCTAAAGTTCTCATTTCACTGTAGGTGAATTCTGAACCAGGAAGTGCAAATCCAACATGACCTCCTCTATTTGGCATTTCTAAATAAATATTCTCATTCACCTCAGCCATGTGTGAGGGATAACAATCTCCCTTCAGTAATGGATCGTTGACTGCATTGAGGATCAAGGTTGGTCGGTCTATTTTTTCCAGATAAGGATAAGGATTACAATATTCATAAAATGCTTTAGCATCCTTTAACCCATTCAATGGTCCTGAATACCTGTCATCAAAATCACTTAAACGTTTGATATCGTCAATTCCATTGACATCGATCTCAGGAAATTGTTCTGCTTTTGCCTTGATCTTCTTTGTCAGTTTATTCAAAAACCGTCTTTCATATATTCTATTCGAAGATTCATTCAATGTATCAGCACTTTCTTGCAATGAACAAGGAGCGGAAATAGCCACAGCCTTTTTAATTTCTGAAGGAATGGGGAATTCATCACCTTGTCCGAGGTACCTTAAGGTTTGTCCTCCTCCCATACTGATCCCCACCAAACATACATCTTTATAATCTCCCGTCTCTAAGGCATGATCGATAACAGATCTCAGATCATAACTAGCAGCGTGGTGATAAAGAGCTTTGGTATTATTCATTTCGCCATTGCAGGTCCTGTTATTCCAAGCTGCTATATCCCATCCTTTACTAGCAAACAATTTAGCCATGGCAGTCACATAGTGCCGATCTGACCCCCCTTCTAGCCCATGAGATATCACTAATAGCCGTGAGTGATTGTTTTTAATCCAGTCAACATTCAAAAAATCATTATCAGGAGTATCTATCCTTTCCCTTGTATAGTTAACTCCCTCTATCTTTCTCAATAAACTGGGTACTATAGTCTCAATATGTTTATTGAAGTAATAAAAAGGTGGGCCTTGATAGTCAGACTTTATAATTGGCATTGGTGCACAAAATTTGTTGCAATGATATGATATTTACCGAGCCTTGAAAACCAATTTGAATTTCATTACCACCCTTACTCCTCAGAAATAAGCTTACCAAGCTTAAATTTCTATTAGAGCTCATACTTTGCACTAATGTTGACTTTTGGTTTGAACTAAACAGAGTTTTTCTTTAGTTTTCTACTGAATTAGAAAATATAGCTTAACTTTATAATAAAGAAACACTCTACTTTTTAATAGAACCTAACATAGTCCTGTCCTTGTGGCGGGACATTTTTTTTATAGCCCAATCTCGCCTTCCTCGATCACTTCCCAGGTATGATCTGCAAGTAATTTCACTGTAGCAATAAATTCATAAGGACAGCTTCTTCCCCATTCCTTAGGAGAAACTAAAGACAAAGTGTCGGTACCGTCTGCCTTTTGATATAAGTGATAAACCCTACTAATGATAGGGTCGAAACTCATTTTAGACTGATAGATCCTTTCTGAAACAGAAACCCTTCCCTGAATGGTCTTGGCCTGATCTGCAAGCAGCTGCATTTGCTCATAGATTTGCTTCATGTCCATTTCTGTCTGGTCATACATCGCAGAAAGCGCTCGCCCTTTGATCTTTCCTTTATCCTCAGGCTTGATCATGGCACCACCTACTGTATGAGGGAAAGGAATGAGCCCAGGATTCTCCGTGGTCATTTCGCCCATACGATCCATATCAATCTGATCAACATCTATTTTCTTACCACTCTTACTTTTACTCACGGATTAATCTTTATTTTCTTCTTTCAATTCAACCTTCGTGGAGTCTTGCTCTTCTTCAGATGGAGCAATGGACTCTTTTAGATACTTTTTAGACCCAGGAAAAGAGGTCTTGGTCGAAATATCATAACCTACGATCAGTGTAGCTACAACAAATAAAGTGGCTACCACCAAAAAAATTTTCTTAGACTTCTTCATCTATTATTTACTGAACCAGTGTTTCCAAACAAAGTTTGATAAATCAATGCTAAATTCGGCATCATCGTGGAAAATGCCCTACAAACATATCGTAAAATTATCCATATAGACATGGATGCCTTCTACGCATCAGTAGAACAGCACGATAATCCTGAATTGAAAGGTAAACCTGTTGCTGTGGGCGGAAGTAGAGAAAGAGGCGTTGTAGCTGCGGCAAGCTATGAAGCTAGGAAATTTGGTGTTCGTTCGGCCATGTCCTCTGCATTGGCCTTTAGGAAATGTCCCAAGATCGTTTTCGTTAAGCCGCGCTTTGAACGTTACAAAGAAATTTCTAATCAGATCAGAGAGGTCTTTGCAAATTACACTGACCTGATAGAGCCCCTTTCCTTAGATGAGGCTTTTTTGGATGTTACTCATAATAAGAAAGGAATACCATCTGCTACTTTAATAGCGAAGGAGATCAAGAGAGAGATCAAAGAAAAGACTGGTCTTAATGCATCTGCAGGAATCTCTATCAATAAGTTTATTGCTAAGATCGCTAGTGACTACAACAAACCAGATGGAATAACTTTAGTAGGACCTGAAAAGGTTCAGGTCTTTTTAGAACAACTCCCAATTGAAGACTTTTTTGGTGTTGGTAAAGTCACCGCACAAAAGATGAAAAGCCTCGGGATTATAGATGGACGAACTCTAAAGAATTGGAACAAGGATGACTTAATCAGGACTTTTGGTAAGAGTGGTGGCTTCTATTATGACATTGTTCGAGGCAATGACGACAGGCCTGTGAATCCAAATAGAGTTATAAAATCTCTTGGGGCAGAGAACACCTTCGATCATGATTACCACGATTTATCAGATATGAAAATGGTGCTTGACCCCATAGCACGAACCGTCTTCAAAAGACTAGAAAAGGCTGGTAAGTCAGGCAAAACACTGACGCTCAAGGTGAAATTCAGTGACTTCACCCAGATCACCCGAAGCCATTCGGAACCCTTTCCTATTCAGACGCTCAACGATATTTTAAACATCACTTACGAGCTCCTTGAAAATGTTGATTGGAACACTTACGATCAAGGGGTAAGACTTTTGGGCATTACCCTGAGCAATTTTGAAGGAGAGGAATCTACTTCTTTGAAAGGAGGACAACAACTCACCTTAGAATTTTAATCAATTACTTGAATTGAGCCTAAATTGACTTAGATTAGCCTATTCAACCATTTTCTATGTCAAAACTAGTTATCAATAGTCACAAAGAATTTGAAACCTATGTTGGTCAGGAATTAGGAGTCTCTGATTATCTAAAGATAGATCAGGACAGGGTGAATGCTTTTGCCGAGTCTACCATAGACCATCAATGGATACATACTGATGTTGAAAGAGCTACAAAAGAAGGTGCATTTGGTGGAACCATTGCTCACGGTTATTTGACCGTTTCCCTCCTTCCTTATTTATGGGAGCAGATCGCTGAGTTTAATAATATCAAAATGATGATCAATTATGGCATTGAAAAGCTCAAGTTCAATCAGCCAGTTTTAGTAGGGTCTGAAGTTAGACTCAGGGTAAAGCTCAGCAGCTTAGCAGACTTGAGAGGCATCAGCAAATGCCAATTGAATGTTAAACTGGAAGTGAAAGACAACCCTAAACCGGCCTTTACTGGAGAGTTTATCTTTTTATATCACTTTAATAATGGCTAAAAAAAGAGCAGAAGCCATTTTAATGTTTTCCTTCAATACTATTTTCTCCTTACATAAACCGTTTTCTCCAACTCACAAACCACCTCATCAGCTTCGTTCTTTATAAACAGTGGAAGTACTTTTTCAGCTTTTCCACTTTCATCGGCTTCCGTCTTAAGCGCATGGATCAAATCATCATCGATCTCAAAAACGCATGTCACTTTTCCGGTACCTGGCCTTTTAAATCGAATAGTGGTAGCCTTATCCCAAACTATATAGTCTCTACCCAAATTTTGCATAAAGAGCAGCATATAGAAAGGATCTGACATAGACAAGAGTGACCCTCCAAAATGTGTCCCCACCATGTTCTTATTCCACCACCTCAATTTCATGCCAACAACCGCCTTTTTAAAGTCCTGTGACAAGTATTCTAGTTTGATCCCAGCACCTAAATAGGGAGGATAATAGTTGATCATTTTGATTTTGGTCCTTCTTGATAGCTTAAACATCAACAGGTTGTTTATTTTTGTCTCAAAATAAACGAAATAACAAATGAAAGCAGAAATACATACCGAGAAAGGCTTAATGAAAGTGGAGTTTTATGAGAAGGATGCTCCCAACACAGTAAAAAACTTTGTAGATCTTTCTAAAAAAGGATATTACGATGGTCTTACATTCCACCGAGTGATCCCAAATTTCGTAGTGCAAGGTGGTTGCCCTGATGGAACAGGCGCAGGTGGCCCGGGTTATACTATCGACTGCGAATTAGATGGAGAGAACCAATACCACGACAAAGGTGTGCTTTCTATGGCTCATGCTGGTAGAAATACAGGAGGATCTCAATTCTTCATCTGCCATAGCAGAGAAAACACTGCTCACTTAGATAGAAATCATACCTGCTTCGGCAAAGTGACTGATGGTGTTGATATCATTGACGATATTCGCCAGGGCGATAAGATCGAAAAGATCGTTATCAACGAAGATTAGCTTATCATTAATGAATAGTTCATAGACCTTAGATCATGGTCTGTGAACTATTTCTTTGGCAAAATCGGAGACCAGATAAGCCAGAGACTTGCCTACCAATACTTTATCTAGTTCATTCAACGGGGCAGCTTCGGGCAAATGCAGGTAAGCTGGAGTCAATACCCCTGTACATTTCTTTAAAAACAACCTGGCTTGTTCTAATGAAAAACCCGTTGGAGATATAGCACTACTGGGCATCATCCTAATAGCGTCCATATCGATCTCAATACCACATTCAATTTGATCATCTACAACAAATGAAACAGCATCGGACAACATACTTTCCAAATAAGTGACCCCTTCTAAAAAGGAATATTTCACTTGCTCATCAGCATCCATAGACTTGAGCATATTTTCGCTATTGTAGGATTGATGCAGACCAAAAGCAAAATATCTATTCAAGCATTTTTTCTGTCTTCCATAAGAAAACCCATTACCACTATGCCTTCCTTCTAATGCCCTAAAATCTGCATGAGCATCCAGATTAATTACATTAACTTTTTTCTTTTTTGATAAGGAAGCAACTCCTTTAATGATTGGATAAGAATTATTGTGCCCCCCTCCTACAATGATCGGAATCATTCCAGAAGCCTTTACTCGATTGATCACCGGCTCGACTAAATCATCAATTTCCTCGCAAAGCAGGTGGAGTTTTTGATGATAATAGTCTGTAGATTCGTCTAATTGCTCTGCTTTTTCTTGAACAGCAGCAACATCTACAGCCCCCAACACCATGAATTCTTTTCCAGTGAGGTATCGGTTACTCTGAATGTTTAGAAAAGCTTTTAAAAAAGCATTCCAAGCATTTTGAGTTCCAGGGTTACCCATATTACCCATGACTCCAACACTCTCAGGGATACCAATCAAACAAAACTTGATTTCCTTTTTAGCTTTGGCCAATTCTTTCTTCCAGTTTTTGGAACTACAGAAAGTAAGTATTTCCCCAAATCGGGTTTCACCTTTTCTAGGTTTCAGGTAAGATTTCGGATCAATTTCTTGAATCATGCGGGTTTGTGATTACTGGACTAAAAATAACTAAAAAGCCGTTCTTGAATCATTTTTTTAAGTTTAAAGAAGAAAAGATGGTTTTTAAACCATACATGGAATTCAAACCCAAAAACGAGAATTATACCATCTGAAAAAATTAGGATTCAGATTTATTCCTTTTTAAGTATGTTTGATGATCACCTTAAAATCAAAAATTAGCGACATGAAAAAGTTCGTACTATTCGTTTTATTAATGGTTTGGGGCTTATTCTCCTTTGCTCAGACCAAACCACTATCAGAGTTGACAGTGGAAGAAATTATGCAAGATCCTGCCACATTTATTGGCACCTCTCCTTCTCGAGTGAGCTGGTCAAGAGATGGGAAGAACATCTTCTTCAATTGGGATCCAGATGGAGATGGAGAAAATTCATCTTACAGCATTAGTAAAGATGGTGGAGAAGCAGAATCTATTGAAGACACGAGCGAAGGATGGCCGTCCAGTTATGACTTTAATTCGAAAGAGTCTAAGATCGTTTATACAGATGGAGGTGATATCTACATCAAGGAGGTCAAATCGGGTAATATCACGAGACTTACCTCTACGAATGATAGAGAGTCAAGTGCAGCCTTCTTTAAAGACGATGTGATCAGTTTCACACTTGAGAACAATATCTTTACGATTGACCTGAATAATGGAATGATCAAGCAATTGACCAACTTTAGAATCACACAGGATGATGATTCTGATGGTCCAAGAAGAAGCGCTGGAAACAACAACTCTGGAAACAGAATTCAAGACAGTTGGCTGAGAGAAGACCAGATCAATACTTCTGATATTCTTAAAGAGCAAAGAAACAGGCCTAGAAGAAATTTTAGAGGATTTGGAAGATTCGGTGGCGGAAGTTTCGGAAGCAGCGACAACAGAGATGCTATCGATCTAGAAAACATGAGAGGACTTGAATTATCTCCTGATGGACGATATGTAACTTTCTCAGTTTACCATGAGCCTGAAAATCCGGCAAAAAACACTATAGTCCCTAACTATGTGACTCAATCAGGTTACACCACAGTTCTTAATACAAGATCTAAAGTAGGTGGCAATCAAGGATACACTGAAATGGGAGTCTATATGGTAGAAGAAGATTCATTCTACATGGTGGATAATACTCAACTACCTGGTATTAAAGACCTTCCCGACTACACTAAGGACTATCCGGACAAAGAATGGACAAAAGATAATAGAGTTGTTTCTGCAAACGGATCCGTGTGGTCAGAAGATGGCAAATATGCTGTATTACACTTCGGTGCTCATGACAATAAAGACCGTTGGATCATGCAACTTAATCCTGCTACTGGTGAATTAACCACGATCGACAGACAGAGAGACGAAGCTTGGATCGCTGGCCCGGGTATTGGTCAGGAATACGGAACTGGAACATTAGGTTTCTTACCTGATAACAAAACACTCTACTTCCAATCAGAGGAAACTGGATACTCACATCTCTATACCTATGACCTTTCAACAGGTAGCAAAAAGCAATTAACGAAAGGAAATTATGAGGTTTATGGACCTAGACTTTCTAAGGATGGCTCGAAATGGTATTTCACGGCAAATTTAAAGCACCCCGGAATCAGACATTTCTACTCAATGCCAGTTAATGGCGGAACCCCTACTCAGATAACAACAAGAGATGGAAACAATGAGGTTACTATGTCTCCGGATGAAAAGACTTTAGCTATTGAATACTCATTCAAAGATGAGCCAACTGAGCTTTATGTTCAAGACAACAAGGTTGGTGCTTCAATGAAGAAGTTAACTGAAAGCTTAAAAGATGGTTTTAAGCAATATGACTGGTATCAGCCAGAGGTGATCACCTTCAAGGCTGAAGATGGTGCCGATGTTCATGCTAGACTTTACAAGCCTGAAAATCCGAATGGAGCAGGTGTCATCTTCGTACATGGTGCTGGTTACCTTCAAAACGTTCATTTCTGGTGGAGTACTTACTTCAGAGAGTTTATGTTCAATAACATGTTAATGGCCAAAGGATATACAGTCTTGGATATTGACTACAGAGCAAGTTCAGGCTATGGAAGAGACTGGAGAACAGGGATTTACCGCCACATGGGAGGGAAAGATCTTTCTGACCAGATAGATGGCGCTAAGTACCTGATGGAAGAGCACGGTGTTGAGCAAGGTCGTATTGGTATGTATGGTGGTTCTTATGGTGGTTTCATTACCCTGTTCGCTATGTTCCAACATCCGGATGTTATTGCTGCAGGTGCTGCTTTAAGATCAGTAACCGACTGGGCACATTATAACCACGGTTATACTGCTAATATTCTGAACACTCCTGTAGAAGACCCGATTGCTTACAAAAGAAGTTCACCTATCTACTTTGCTGATGGATTAGAAGGTGATCTATTGATCGCTCATGGTATGGTGGATACCAATGTTCACTTCCAAGATGTTGTGAGACTTGCTCAGAAACTTATCGAACTAGGTAAAGACAACTGGGAAATGGCGCTATATCCAGTGGAAAGCCACGGATTTACCGAGCCCTCAAGTTGGACAGACGAATACAAGAGGATCTACAAACTCTTCGAAAGTACTATAGGACAGAAATAAATATGAAGAAAACAGCCATCCTCCTTTCTTTGATCATTTTCGCTTGGGCTTGTGGACCCTCACAAGAACAAAGCGCACCTCAATCTAGAGGCCTAATCACAGAAAATGCCATGGTCGTGTCCGCACACCCATTGGCTTCAAAAGTTGGTAAAGAAATATTAGAGAAAGGAGGAAATGCTGTTGATGCGGCCATTGCTACTCAGTTCGCTTTAGCAGTTGTATATCCTGGTGCTGGTAATATTGGTGGTGGTGGTTTTATGGTGGCCCGTATGGCTGATGGCGAAGTCGCCTCATTAGATTATCGAGAGAAAGCTCCTATGGCTGGCGGAAGAGATATGTACCTCGATGAGAATAGAGAAGTGATCCCCTATTCTTCTATCAGAGGTCATTTAGCCGCAGGTGTTCCCGGAACGGTTGCGGGACATGAAGCTGCACATCAGAAATATGGAAAGATAGATTGGAAAGAATTAGTACAACCTGCTATCGATCTAGCAGAAAAAGGTTGGGCACTTACAGAAAGAGAAGCAAGGGGACTTAATGGAAATAGGGAAGCCTTTATCCAATTCAATACCGTTAGACCAGAATTCTTCTTGGCACCTGAAGGGAATGTATGGAAGGAAGGTGATATCGTTAAAGCTTCTGAGCTAGCTGAAACTCTTAAATTGATAAGAGATCAAGGTCGAGATGGTTTTTATAAAGGAAAGACCGCAGACCTTATCGTTGAAGAAATGCATCGTGGTGATGGATTGATCAGTCGAGAAGATTTAGAGGGCTACGAAGCAGTTTGGAGAGAGCCTATTACTGGAACTTACAAAGACTACGGCTTTATATCTATGCCACCTCCCTCTAGTGGTGGAATTGCTTTAGCACAATTATTCAATTCTGTAGAGGGACTTGATCTTGATAAATCAGGCTTTCACTCAGTAGAAGCTGTTCATGCTATGGTGGAAGCGGAAAGAAGAGTTTATGCGGATAGGGCAGAACATTTGGGTGATCCTGATTTTTACGCAGTACCCAGAACGCAAATGATTAGCAAATCATATGCTCTATATAGAATGAAAAACTTCGATCCAAAACGGGCTACTCCTAGTGCTGATGTCTCAGCAGGTCAACCTTTAGGATATGAAAGTGAAGAAACAACTCACCTCTCTGTAGTCGATGCAGAAGGAAACGCAGTTTCAGTCACCACTACGTTAAATGGTGGCATGGGGTCAAAGGTATTTGTTGGTGGAGCAGGATTCTTGCTCAATAACGAAATGGATGATTTTAGCATTAAACCAGGTGAGCCCAATATGTATGGGCTTATTGGTGGAGAAGCCAATGCAATAGCTCCTCAAAAAAGGATGCTAAGCTCCATGACGCCAACTATTGTTACCAAAGGAGATGATCTCTTTATGGTAGTTGGAACCCCTGGTGGCTCAACCATTATAACCTCCGTTTTTCAAACCATATTGAACGTGGTTGAATTCAACATGGGTATGCAAGAAGCTGTAGATGCTGGCAGATTCCACCACCAATGGTTACCAGACATGGTACGTTTCGAACGAGATGGATTGGATAGCCTTACAGTTCAAAAATTAAAATCTATGGGGCATGAACTACGAGAAGGTGGTGCAATTGGTAGAGTTGATGCCATCCTGGTTTTAGCTGATGGGAAATTAGAAGGTGGTGCCGATCCTAGAGGTGATGACACCGCCATGGGTTATTAGATTAAGCAATGAGATAGTTCTCATATCTCTGAAGTATACACTTAACTTCATCGCAAACGCTATAAAAGGAGAATCCTACCTTTTTAAATTTTCTTATAACTCATTACTAGAGTATGGCCCAATCTTAATGTCATAATTAGATTTGAGTATGGAAGCGAAAGTCTTTGAATTAGACGTAGTGGTAAAGCAAAAGCATCTCGATGAGATGAACCATGTGAACAATGTGCAATACTTGCAATGGGTGCAAGATGTAGCCAAAGCACATTGGGAGTCTCAAGCCTTGCCAGAATGGTTAGAAAAATATGCTTGGTTTGCTCTGAATCACTTTATTGAATACAAAAAGCCTGCTTTTTTAAGCGAATCTTTAAGGTTGACTACCCATGTTCATGAATTTACCGGAGTGAAATCGGTTCGTTTGGTTAGAATTTTTAATACCAAGAACAATGACCTCATAGTGCAAGCAAAGACAGAATGGTGCATGATCGATAAAAAAACATTAAGACCTGTGCGTGTTCCCGAAGATATCGTTAGTCCTTTCTTTAGCGAATGATGACAAATTCTACACGCCTGTTGATCTCACGTCCTTGAGCACTTTCATTGTCAGTGATCGGATTTTCACCTCCAAAGCCCACAAATTCCACTCTATCCGGAGAGATTCCTTTGCTTAAAATGTACTCTCTAACGGTTTTGACCCTCTCTTGAGACAACTCTTTCAGTAACCTAGCATCTCCTCTATTGTCTGTATGACCCTCTAGGCGAATAGCCATACCCGGATTTTCTTCCATCATCAGAACTATCTTATCAAGTTGGGTTGTAGCTACACCAGGCTCAGAAAAAGCCGCAGAGCCTCTTTTGAAAAGCACATTCTCGATTTTCAGTTTTGTCCCAACTTCTTCTGGTGTCAAATAGAAAGTCTCAACTGCAGACCCCTTTTCCACATCGGATTCTTCGGCACTAGCATAAGTAGTGAAAGTTTCCTCATATTTCAGATAGCCTTCAGCTTCTATAGTTACACTCACTTTTGCGCCCTCTTCTAAAGACATTACAAAAAAATTATTATCTGATTCAAGTTCTTCGGTATTTATAGTGATCTGCCTATCCCCATAATTCATAAGAACCTTGGCCAATACAGGGCTTTCTGTTCGCTTATCTAATACCTGAAAAGTCATGACGACCACAGATTCTTTAGGTGGTGCATCATTGGTAGTACTTACATCGGTGACAACTTCTGGTAAAACTGCAGCTTCTTGTATTGCTTTTTCAGCAATACTAATCGGGAAATTGAAAATATCACCGAAACCCTCACTATTCTGAGTAGATGAGAAAAAAGCCACTTCTCCATCTAGTGGAATAAAATAATCTCTTTCAGCACCCTCAGTATTGATCTCTTCCCCCAGGTTTACAGGTACTGACCAATCTTGCCAAGAACCGTCCAATCGTTGAGCAACAAAAATATCTCTACCTCCAATGGCATCATGGAAGTTTGAGGTGAAGTATAAAGTTTTATTATCCGCTGCTAAAAAAGGAGACCACTCCTCACCTTCGGTATTGATTACATTTCCTAAGTTCTTAGGCTGACTCCACTCACCATCGCCTTGTTTGAATGTGACATACAGGTCTTCGTTACCTTCAGTTTCATATGATCGCATGGATAGGATCAGTGTATTTTCTTCGACATTGATACTTGCTCCAAAATAAGGTGATTGATTGGAAAAATACCTGATTCTCAAAGGTTCGGGCCTTGCCCATTCTTCACCAATCTTTTCCGATACTGCTATGCCATTTCTAAGGGTTCCTTCACCATTTCCATCTTGGTCAAAGTAATTCAACAGATACATTCTACTACCGTCTGCACTAAAGCCTGCGACTCCATTTAACCCAGAGTGATTGATGACATTACCCGCATGTTCAGGAGATGTCCAACCAGAATCGGTCTTAATGGTGAACCAAATATCTCCTCTATCGATAACCCCACCGATATTAACCGGATGACCGGACCTAGTAAAATAAAGGGTTTTACCATCGGGGCTTAATTTAGGGCTGTGTTCATCATAAGACGAATTAATACCTTCAACCAAGATGTGACTCTCATCCTGTGCAAAAAGAATTGATGTAAACAGAATTCCATAAAGGAAAATAATTGAACGAAATAGCATGAATCTCTTTATTCTCAAATTGAATTACGCTCAACGCGCTGAACAGTTCAAGACAGGTTGTTGTAAAGTTTGTTAATACAAAGTAAATGAAATCGAATCAAACGATTACTCTTTCTTTAACTGATCTAGCTTAACTCTTAGTGTAATGGCTTTTCCAAAAAATGCTAATCCAGTATTGACCACTACAAGCGCAAGAGTCCCTAGCCAAAACCAATTGCTCAAGTCAGCTTCTTCATATTTCATTATAAGTGCCTCTCCCATGAGACTTAAACCAAACCCTACGAGAGCTAAACCGGAAGCAGCTAATAGCATCCACTTCTTTTTGATTATTGACTTCTCCATATCAAAAATATATTTCTTGAGCTAAACGATAGGTATTCGCATGAGCTTCTACAATGTGAGCGATTCGTTCTGAATAACCACCTCCCATGCTCGCTACGAAAGGTATTCCATTGTCTTTACAAGCTTTTATCACTTTCCTATCTCTATCTTTACATCCTTCAATGCTCATTCCTAACCTCCCGAGTTTGTCGGTTTTTAAGACATCTACTCCAGATTGAAAGAAAATGAAATCTGGTTCAACTTTGTCTAAAAGTTGATTCAAATGTTGATCTAGAAGTCGAAGATAGGAAGGGTCATCTGTACCATCCTCCAAAGGCACATCTAGATCAGATTGCTCTTTGTGCATTGGGTAATTAGAAGCACCATGCATACTAAAAGTAAAAACACGAGAATCTTTCTGGAAAATCTCAGCAGTACCATTGCCTTGGTGAACATCGAGATCCACTACTAAAATTTGCTTGGCAAGATCATTATCTAACAAATGATTAGCCGCTATGGCTATGTCATTCAATAAACAAAAGCCTTCACCCCTATTGGTAAAAGCATGGTGAGTACCCCCCGCGATGTTCATTGCCACGCCAAATTCCAAAGCAAAAAGCGCAGCTTGAACAGTACCATTCATTATGGTGATCTCACGTTCCACTAACTCTTTAGATAAGGGGAAGCCTGTTCTTCGTTCTTCTTTTCTAGTAAGCGATTGCTCCTTGAGTTTGGACCAATATTCTTGATCATGAGTTCTCAGTACTTGCTCTTCAGTGATCGGATCAGGTTTGAAGAAATTTTCATTCTTGATCGTTCCTTCGTAAAGAAGTTGTTCAGGTAGAAGATTGTATTTCTCCATCGGAAACCGATGGTTCTTAGGTAACGGGTGGGCGTAAATTTCAGTCCAAGCTATTTTGAGCATCAATACAATTAATCTATTTCAGCTATAGTTGTTCTGAGTTTTACAGACTTTCTCTCACAATTTTAGCTAAAGAAGGAAGATCACGCAAAATGCCTCTATGCTCTGGAGCTGACCCATTGACTTGATAGCATATAGAAAAGCCTTTGTCTTCGAAATACATCATGTTAGTGACATAACCAGGCATGAATCCACTATGTCCATAGATCTTGCCCGTCTCACCATCTCGAATATGAACCCCAAGCCCCCAAGTTCCACCCATTTGGCCAGCATCTCTTCCATTGAAATACTCATCAAGTAGATCTTTTGAGAACATTTCGCCTTCATAGATCTTTTTAGCTAAGACTGCTAGGTCTTTAGAGGTAATCAGAAGGCCTCCTCCAGCCCATTCGAATTTCCAATTGTATCTACTCTTCCCATTCTCAAGGGCATTACCAGAAAAGAAAGGGTCACTACCATTGTAACCCTGAGCCATGCCTGTGTATTTACGCTTATTCTGAGGTTCAACCTGCTTAAGACCGGCTTTCTTTACCACTCTTTCCATCACATGATCATAGAGAGAAGTACCTGTCACCTCTTCTACTGCCAAGCAAGCAATGATATAGTTGGTGTCTGAATAAGCAAAACTTGATTCAACTTCGAAAAGTGGTTCATCATCTAAAACATAAGCAAGTAGCTCTGCAGGTTTCCAATCCTTATCTGCATCAATTAATACATCTTTTTGAAATGACTCTTTAAAAACATATCTAGGCATTCCTGTTTCATGACGCATGAGGTTCCTTGAGGTCAAGCCCTCAGCATTTGGAAGTCTTTCAAACCAATCCAAATGACCTAAATAGCTTTGGATAGGTTTATCTAGATCAAGAATACCTTCCTCAACCAACTGCATGATCACAACGGAGTAAAAAACCTTACCCGTGCTTCCTCCCAGCATCTTGTGGGTCGGAGTCATGGCAATGTTTCTTTCAAGATCTGCTTTCCCAGAAGCCAAAGCAATGACCTCACCATTGGGCAATACCACTGAAAAAGTTACTCCAGGTGCTGTATGCCTATTCTGGATCTTATCGAGTTCAACTTGAAGCTTATTGCTTAACCCTTGAGTTTGAGCGGAAAGGCCCATACATAGCAATAGTGTGAAAGTCACAATGAGGTATTTCATGACAATGAATTTAAGACAAGTTAAAGCAAAATATTAAGTGGAATTTGCTTTTTAGCACTTAGGCTTCGCTATCGAACTGGAAAGAATAATGTGTTGGGTCAAGTTTTAAGCTATCATCATTGAATTCCTTGATGAATTTTTCAATCACATTCTCATCGATCTGATCGACATGGATACCAGCATCTATACCAATACCATAATCGATATTAGGATCGACATCTACATGCTCTACCACCTTCACAGCTTCCTCCTCTTCCAATTCATCCATCACTTCAGTCATGTATAAACCGATCTCTTCTTCTTGATCATTTAAAGGTTCAATGTCTCCATTCTCATCCTCTTCATACATGATTGACTTGTAATTCGGATATTTCTTAGCGACTTCGTGTTCAGCAAGCTCGTAGATCTCACTGCTGTGTTGAAGTTTTAAGGTGTACAAAGCAGCATCATAGATGACTTCTTTCCCATCATATTTTCCTATGAAATAGAAATTCATGAAGTCATCTGAATTGTCTTCTGATTCGATAATTGCAAAAGATTGACCTGCAGCAGCCATTTCTTTTTTTAGTTGTTCAATTTCTTTCGGATCGAACCCGTTATTGGTAGGCATAATATATTTTTTCAGTCGTGATTGAATTTAAAAAGAAAAATCTGCTGTATCAAACAACGGATTGAATCTCGTTTTTCACCGTTTTTACACGGTTATCAAAGTTAGCAGGATGAAACTCTACTCCAGGATATTTCATGGCATTTAAATATGAGCTTACCTCATCGGAGTGATTGGTAGTCCTGCTGGTGTTCATTCCTACATATTTAAATGTAGTCCACATCATGGTTTTCAAATGACTATGGTAATCGTCCGTCATTACATACTCAACCACTATCGTATTCTTATCAAAATGTATTAATCGAGTATTAACCCTTACCCATTCACCAAGATTAGCTGGTTTAAGATAGGCTATATGATGATTGTAAACTACCCAATAAGCTTCATAAGACTTGATCAAGTCCATGATTTCAACACCATACAACTTGGGGAGTTGGTCTTCTCTAGCATTAAAAAAGTAATCGAAGTATTTGGCGTTATTCAGGTGTCTTAATGGATCACAATCTTGAAAGCGTATGAGCATTCTAGATTCTGTCTCTTTTTTGTAATTCTTATTTGGGTCAACAATGAACATTAGAGGTATCTGTTTTTAATGATCTCATGATGATGCAAACAGTGACCATAAGTCATTGCAGCAAGTGCACGAACTGTGACGGCATGTCCTGAGGCTACCCCTTCTTTAAGGCTATCAGACTCTGGCATATCATTGAATAAGAATATGGTTGCTGTTCTGATGGCCACAAATTCATCGACTAAACTAGTGAAGTTTCTAGATTTGAAGGGGCTTGCATCTTGATAGGCATTTTCGTCCATACCAGGCAGACCTTGCTTCTCTCCTCTTGCAATGCTTAAGGCACGATAAGTAAAAATCCGTTCTACATCATTGATGTGATTAAGCACGCCTTTGATACTCCATTTTCCTGAAGCATAAGCATACTCTGAATTTTCTTCTGAGATCTGATTTAAAAATTCTGGAAATACCTCCAATTGCTTCTTGAGAGCTTTAGTCACATCTTCTTCTTCCATCTTGTTGATGTAAGTATGATAGAATTCGTGATACTCTTCAGGCTGAGGTTTTCTTATCATAGTTGAATATAAATGATTTTTTGGGTATTTACCATGACTAATCTTCTATCCAAGACGCATACATCTTATAGTGCTCAGGGGTTCGTGTGATTACCTCTTTAAGTTTATCATCCATATCTTTGATCTTCCGCGCTGGAGTTCCGGCATAAAGAGAGTTCTCTTCAACTATTGTATTGGCTAAGACCACAGCCCCAGCAGCGATCATCGATCCAGATTTGATTACGGCATTGTCCATAACGATGGCGCCCATACCAATTAAAACATTGTCTTCTATGGTACAGCCATGTACGATGGCATTATGCCCAATTGATACATTATTGCCGAGTACAGTTTTGGAAAGGTTTAACGTACCATGAATGATCGCACCATCCTGTATGTTACAATTCTCACCCATTTCGATGGAACAAACATCCCCCCTAACCACAGCATTGAACCAGACATTGCATCCCTGAGCTAATGTGACATCTCCTACCAGAGTAGCATTATCTGCTAACCAGCAAGTATGGTGATAGCGTGGTCTTTTTTCTTTTACTCCTTTAATTAAAGCCATAATTAAAAATTTATATGTACATACATTGAACTTTTATGTAGGTACACGAGTTTATCTCATGAACTGCAAACAATAGCAGTAACAAGCTGTTATTCGCATGGAAATAGAAACAAATTTAAACCTATAATCAATACTTACATGAAGAATTTAAAATCAACTCTAGCTATCGCTATCATGGCGATCTTTGTAGTTGCTTGTGGATCAGGCAACAGCAATACGGTACAAACCTCAGACGCACAACAAGTAACTACTGATGACAATGCGACTGCCGTCGCAGTGAACACGGAAAATAGTATGGTTACTTGGATCGGTAGCAAGCCAGCTGGAAAGCATAACGGGACAATCGATATCACTTCTGGTGAGATCATGGTGAATGGATCTGATATCACAGGTGGTAGTTTTTCAATTGATATTACCTCTTTAACATCTTTGGATCTAGAAGAAGGTGGAGAAAGCTATGGGAAATTAGTAGGTCATTTAATGTCGCCTGATTTCTTTGATGCTGAAAATTTCCCTACAGCTTCTTTCGAAGTAACTGAGGTTGAAACCTTCAACGCATCAAACTTAACTGCAGATAAGAATCAGTATGACACTGAAAACAAGCCTGCTGCTTTGAGTGAAATTATGGTTGAAAATCCTACTCACTTCATCTCAGGTAACTTGACAATGAGAGGAACTACTAAGAATATCACTTTCCCTGCTCACGTTGAAATGAATAACGGTATGATAAAAGCTAAGGCGAATTTCAACATTAACAGAACTGATTGGGGATTAATGTATGGTAACGAGGCAAGCATTGCAGATAAAGCGAAAGATAGTTTCATCTACGATACTGTAAATGTGGGTTTCGAACTTCAAGCTGGTTCAAACAGCATGGCCACAGAATAAGATTTAAGAAACAACAAATTTGAATCCCGGTCTTAGCCGGGATTTTTTTATACCCTTTGCTTTGAGCATTTTTGCCAAAATCTTTTAGCAATTGAATATCATCTCTTTCGATCAGATCTCAAAAACAGAATTCATTCAAAAGGCTTTGATATGGGCTGATCAACATTCACATTTTTCTCTGCATCTAAATAACGACACTTCCTATCCTTATGAAGGCTTTGAAGAATTATTGGCTGTTGGAGCAAAGTCTGTTTTCAAAGATAAGCCTGGAGATAATTTTGATAGCCTGAAAAAGTTTCAAACTAATAAATGGCTTTTTGGATACCTGGGGTATGATCTAAAAAATGAAACCGAAAACCTCTCAAGTAAGAATACAGACTTTACGGGGTTTCAAAACATCGCATTTTTTCAGCCTGAGCACGTTATCCATATTGATCAAGAAGGAGCTTCAATTGAATCTGAGAATCCAATAATTCTAGATGAAATCTTATCATCTACTAATTCCGACCTATCTTCTGCATTTGATCATCCCAATGCCTCAGTCGGTAAACAGGAATATGTTGAGATCGTAGAAAAACTCAGAGACCATATTATCGAAGGTGATTGCTATGAGATCAATTTCTGTCAAGAATTCCACGGCAAGTTTTCAAAACTAAATCCTGTAGCTACTTTTCTAGAGTTGAATAGACTATCACCAAAACCTTTCGCATGTATTCAAAAATTCGATGACCATTATATTATTTCCGCTTCACCGGAGCGCTTTTTAAAGAAAAACGGCCAAAAGGTGATCTCACAACCCATCAAAGGCACAAGGCCGAGAGCATCTACAATTGAAAAAGATGAAGCCTTAAAAAAAGAGTTGAGAAACAGTGAGAAAGAAATTGCTGAGAATATGATGATCGTAGACCTTGTTAGAAATGACTTGGCGCGAACAGCGAAAACTGGTTCAGTAAAAGTTGAGGAGATCTTTGGTATTTACAGTTTCGAACAAGTACATCAGATGATCTCCACAATTACTGCTGAGGTCAGGGATGACACTCATTTTATAGACGTGATTAAAAATGCCTTTCCAATGGGTAGTATGACGGGTGCCCCTAAAGTGAAAGTCATGGAGCTGATTGAAAAATATGAGAACACCAAGCGTGGAGCTTTCTCAGGAGCCTCAGGTTATATAAAACCGAATGGTGATTTTGATTTTAACGTCTTGATCAGAAGTCTCTTTTTAAATAAGTCTACAGAAACTTATTCCTTTCAAGTAGGAAGTGCCATCACTTATGACTCAGACCCGCTTGATGAGTACGAAGAATGCCTAGTGAAAGCCAAAGCAATTTTTGACCTTTTGAAGTCTAAATAAGTCCTCAGCCTTATTCAAATTTCAGTCATTACGATTCTCTGCCATAATGGCACATTTTCTCTTGAAAAGCCTTATATTTGCGCCTCAAATTTGAGTAGGGAAAGGTATGAGCAATATCATTCAAGACATTGATATTTTAGACAGAAACAGCCAAGAAGCGACAGAAACTGTAAAAACCTCTAAGGAGGAGAATACAGGCAAAAGCAAGAAGCTATATATCGAAAGCTATGGTTGCCAAATGAACTTTGCAGATAGTGAGATCGTCACTTCGATTATGAAAGAGAACGGTTATGACACTACCTCCGATTTCGAAAGTGCCGATGTTGTTTTCTTGAATACATGTTCGATCAGAGAAAAAGCCGAACAAACCGTAAGAACAAGGCTTAGTCAATTCAACTCGATTAAAAAGACCAGGCCTGAAATGACCATTGGTGTTTTGGGTTGTATGGCAGAAAGACTAAAGGAAAAACTGTTAGAGGAAGAGAAGATCGTTGATGTTGTAGTAGGTCCTGATGCCTACAGAGACTTACCTAAACTTGTGGAATCAGCAGAAGATGGACTTAAAGCGGTAAACACCTTCCTTTCAAGAGAAGAAACTTACGCAGACATCTCACCCGTAAGATTGAACTCAAACGGAGTAACTGCTTTTATTTCGATCATGCGTGGCTGTGACAATATGTGCTCATTCTGTGTAGTGCCATTCACACGTGGTAGAGAAAGAAGCAGAGACCCCTACTCTATTGTACGCGAAGCACAAGAACTTTTCGACCAAGGTTTTAAAGAAGTCACTTTACTAGGCCAGAATGTAGATAGCTACAAATGGTCACCACAAGAAAACAACAAAGCTCGGTTAGAGAAGCAAGAGAAAAAAGGAGCAGATGTTGAAGTAATCAACTTTGCTAACCTCATCGAAATGGTAGCGCAAGTATCACCTGAGTTAAGAGTTCGATTCTCAACCTCTCATCCAAAAGACATTACAGATGAAGTGCTTCACACAATGAAGAAGTATGATAACATCTGCAAGTACATTCACCTTCCTGCTCAAAGTGGGAATTCAAGGGTCTTAGATCTAATGAATAGGACCTATACTCGAGAATGGTACATCAACAGAGTGGATGCCATTAGAGAAATATTGGGGGAAGAATGTGGCATTTCTTCAGATATGATCGCTGGTTTCTGTTCAGAAACTGAAGAAGAGCACCAAGACACCCTCACTTTAATGGATTATGTGAAGTACGATTTCTCATATATGTTCTTCTACTCTGAAAGACCGGGAACATTAGCAGCCAAGAAATTTGAAGATGATATTCCTTTAAAGGTTAAGAAAAGGAGACTGCAAGAGATCATCAATAAGCAGCAAAAGTACTCACTTGAGCGTAACACTCTTGATATTGGTAAAGTGCATCAGGTACTGATTGAAGGAACTTCGAAGCGTTCTGAGGAACAACTTCAAGGAAGAAATACTGCAAACAAAGTAATCATCTTCCCTAGAGGAGAGCATCAAAAAGGAGATTATGTGAATGTAAAGGTCACTGACTGTACAGCAGCTACTCTTTTTGGTGAAGTTGTAGACTAAAGGAAAAAAATTGAGCAACAACGAATACTTAAGTATTAAACAACGCTTTGGGATCATAGGAAACAGCCCGAAACTGAACCATGCCATTCAGGTAGCTGCTCAAGTAGCACCCACTGACATGACGGTTCTGATCACTGGCGAAAGTGGAAGTGGTAAAGAATCCTTCTCCAAGATCATACATCAGCTGAGTGCTAAAAAGCATGGGAAATTCATTGCCATCAACTGCGGTGCAATACCTGAAGGAACTATTGACTCTGAACTTTTTGGTCATGAAAAAGGCTCTTTTACGGGAGCCTATGAAGCAAGAAAAGGCTACTTTGAAGTCACAAGTGGTGGTACCATATTTCTAGATGAGATCGGTGAAATGCCTGTTCAAACTCAAGCTAGGTTGCTTCGTGTGCTAGAGAATGGCGAATTTATAAAGGTGGGTTCATCTAAAGTATTGAAGACCGATGTTCGAGTAGTTGCCGCCACCAACGTGAATCTTATGGAAGCTGTTGAGAAAGGTAAATTCAGAGAAGACCTTTATTACAGACTGAGCACGGTTCCCATCTTCGTCCCACCACTTCGTGAACGAGGTTCAGATATTGATTTACTTTTTAGGAAATTCGCTTCCGACTTCGCAGAGAAATATAGAGTTGAGAGCATACGAGTTACAGAGGATGCCAAGCATTTACTTCTCAGGTATCGCTTCCCAGGCAACATCAGACAATTAAAGAACTTAGTAGAGCAGATATCAGCATTAGAAATGGAAAGAACCATTACTGCTGACACACTCATGAAGTACCTACCTCAACAAGGATCTAATTTACCCGCAATCTATAAGGGAGGAACAGAAAGCAAGGAAAGTCTTAACGAAAGAGACCTGTTATACAAAGTGCTGTTTGACATGAAAAAGGACATGAACGACTTGAAAAAGTTGGTACATGAAATGGTAGAGAATGGCAACGTAGACACAAGTGTCCTTGAAGACAATCCGAATCTATTTAGGAACCTGGAGAATACCCCAGTACTACCCTCAGAAACAAATAAGAAAGACCTAGGCGAGCCATTATTCTTAGATTCATCAAATCCTGATTCTGAAGATTATGAATACGATGTTCAAGACATTACTCATGAAGAAGATGAATCCTTGAGCATTGAAGAGAAAGAAAAAGAACTGATTATCAAGGCTTTAAGAAAAAATAACAATAAGCGTAAATACGCGGCACAAGATTTGGGCATATCCGAACGTACTCTTTACCGTAAGATCAAACAATATGAAATTGATTAGGCCGCTACTTCCATTGATCATCATCTTGGGAATTTCAGGATGTGGAATCTATTCTTTCGATGGAGCCTCGATTGATTATAACACTACCAAGAGCCTTAGTATTTCAAACTTCGTCAATGAAATTGGTAGTGGTCCTCCAAATATGGCTCAAAATTTTACAGAGGGACTTAAGGATTATTTCCAAAGAAGAACCAAACTGGAAATTACACAAACCCAAGGCGACTTGAGGTTTGAAGGAGGAATTGTGGATTATAGCGTAGCTCCTCAAGCCATTAGTGCTTCAGGAAGTGCGAACAGAGCCGATGGAACAGGACTAATGCGACTTAGGATTGGTGTTAGAGTTATCTTCACCAATACGGTAGATGAGCAAGCCAGTTTTGAAAGGAATTTTCCGTTTTATGCAGATTATGACCCTTCAAGTACTACCTTAAATGCTATTGAAGATGACCTTGTTCAGGAAATTTTTGAAGCTTTATACTTTGACATTTTTCAGGCTGCTGTTGCCCAATGGTAATATTCCTTCTATTTT
>CBFIDS010000005.1:0-19054 GCA_965661435.1 Roseivirga sp. | reverse complement strand
GCATAGACCATCCCGCTAGAAGAAATGGCAATATCAGTAAAGTTTTCACCAGTATTATCCGCGCCTAAAACTACTTGAAAAGTCTCAAAACCATCAGTACTTCTGATCACTTCACTTAGACCAGAAGCATATATCTCAGTTCCACCTTCTTCTGAATAATCAATTGCGAGTTCATCTATTATTGTGAATCGCTCTGAGGACGTAATCACATCTGTTCCCGAAGTACCAGATTGTGCTGTGCTAGTGATCAAGCTCCATGAATCTCCATTATCCGTTGACTTATAAATACCATTCCCTAAGTAAAATGCTCCGGGGTCGGAAGCTGAGTTACCTATATTCTCACCAGTTGAATAGTACCAAACGTTAGTTTTACCGTCTCTCCTATCTTGCACCAGACTTGTAACAGCTGGATGTTGCTGAAGACCAGAGGTTCTAGTCCAACTTTGACCTTGATCAGTACTCTTCCATATACCTCCAGAAATACCTCCTGCTAAAATTGTATTTTCATCATTCTCATCGATTTCCACTGCACGGGTTCTTCCTCCAACATTATAAGGCCCCATGTTTATGAAATTCTCACTGTTCTCGGAAGTGGAAGTTGGTTGACTATTTCTTGAAAAGGGATTTACCCCATAGGGAGCATCATTATTCTTCGCATTTAATTCTGCTTTGGCATAAGCCAATTCTCTCTGCAATATATCTCTAGGGATCTCTCCTGTTCTTGGATCGGCTAACATGGCCTTTTCAAAATCCAAGCGTTCTATGGGGTTTTCACTTGTTGGCCCTTCTGCATCCTCATCCTGATCAAAAAAACCTTCTGGTAAGGATTCAAAATTGATCTCTCTTTGATCTTCAAATGAGATAAATTTATTTTCATTTTCATTTGTTGATCTGTTGACCAACAGGATAGTGGCGCTGATCGCCAAAACAATTGTGAGAGAATATTTTATTTTTTTCATTCTATTCTTATTCAACCAATAAATTCAAAACCAAAGTATCATCCTTCCGCGAAATAGGAGATAAAGCATCAAATAACACTTCTTTATTCTTTCTAAATTTTACACTCTTCGGAGTATATAAAGTCACGAGCTCTCCAATTCTAGGCTCAACTCTGCCAAATGTGTCACCAGAGCTCACTAATTCAATAATTTCTACAACATAGCTTTGTCGATCCCCTACGATTCTGCTTTTCTGAATAATCTTGCCTTTTAATCTTAATGCGTCTTTATTCATACGATCTTGCTGAGCCTGTACAACACCGTTATCACTTACGGGGAAGTTTGAGGATGAACAACCGGTAATAAAGATCAAAAGTATTACCAATTGTATACTCTTTGTGAATTGAGATTGCTTGAAAGTCATCAGTAGTAGTTTACCATGGAAATATACAATATTATTAACGAGACAAGGAGAAATAGGAACTCGAATTAGTCACTAAAATTACTTAATAGCTCTAGTCATTTCCTTTTTTCCTGGAGGTCCATCTATTGATTGAACTTCAAACCCTAGATCAGTCAAATCTCGCTTAAATTGCCCTTGGGCGCAATAAGTAACCAAAAAACCACTTGACTGCATTAGCTCAAAGGCGACTTTGAGCGTTTCTAAACTCCACATTTCTGATTGCTTATTCGGAGCGAACGCATCATAAAATACGAGATTAAAAGAGTCTTTAGATTTAAAACTTTGTAGCTCCTTTTTATGCTTAGTAAATGAGAAATTCTCTTGAATTGATATATTATTTCCAAAGTCCAAATGGTGTAAATGGAGAAAATCTTCTTGACTGATTTCAGTATCGAGTTGTTCTAGATAATTGAGGTTAGAAAAAATTTCTTCGGTTAACGGATAAGGTTCGAGGGTTGTATAACTTATTGTTATATGCTTGTTTTTCAAAGCATAGTCATAGGCTAAAAGAGCATTTAAGCCTGTACCAAAACCAACTTCAAGAATGTTGAATACTTTACATCCTTTGTCTACTAGAAACTGAATTCCTTCTTTAATAAAGACATGCTGAGACTCTGTTATTGCACCATGAGTGGAATGATAAGTTTCTTTAATGCTCTCATTATATAAAGAATGAGATCCATCTGAAGTTGTAATGATTTTTACACCTTCTGAACTCACGACTTTTGAATTAAGACAGTAGCATATGCCGAAACACCTTCTCCTCTTCCTACAAAACCTAGTTTTTCAGTGGTCGTTGCCTTGATGGAAATATCTTCTTCGGGAATATTCATCACATCTGCTAAACAGGCTTTCATGTCAGGGATATGAGGATTAACCTTGGGCAGTTGAAGGCAAACGGTAGAATCGATATTTCCAATTTCATAGCCTTCAGCCCTAACAAGATCTATCACACGTTTGAGCAAGATCTTACTATCAATACCTTTATAAACGGGATCGGTATCAGAAAAATGGTAACCGATGTCTCTCATATTAGCAGCTCCCAGTACTGCATCACAGATCACATGAATAAGAACATCTGCATCTGAGTGACCAACCGCTCCATGGGTATGTGGGAGTTTTATACCACCTAACCAAAACTCTTCACCTTCGGCCAATTGATGTACATCGTATCCAAATCCTACTCTAATTTTCATATTTGATCTACTTCTGAGTTGAATAATATCTTAATGTTGAAGAATTTTCAGGCTTTAATATCTCTCTGGCCTCGCTTAATATATCCTCAGCCTGAATTTCTCTGATCTTAGCTACTTCTTGATTGACCAAGTTGGCATCGCCCATCATCTCGGCAAAAGCCAAATTCATTGCCCTGTTCAACAACTCCATTTCAGTAAAAACCAAAGTAGACTCTGCCTTGTTTTTAACTTTTTGAACATCACTCGAGCTTAATTCTGACCTTTTTAGTTCTTCGATCACTCGCCAAATGGCTTTTTCTGCTTCTTCAATAGTTTGACCCTCATTCAAATTCCCTTGAATAACAAACAATCCGGGATCAATTGAGCCAGTTACATGGGCTGATATTGAATTAAAGATCCTCTCTTCTTCTAACAGTCTATTGTAAAGAAGAGAGGACTTTCCTCTACCTAAAATATCGCTCAAAAGATCTGTGCTATGATAATTATCTTCGTTACGTCCGGGCATATGAAAAGCCATATAGAGTGCATCCAATGGTACATCTTCATGAACTTCTAAAAGCCTTTTCTCCATTTGAACCGGCTCTTTCGGAATGTCTCGGACTACATCCTTTCCTTGAGGTATCGGCCCAAACCATTTCTCAGACAGTCTTTTTACTTGATCTAAAGAAACATCTCCAGCCACAACCAGTATGGCATTGTTAGGAACATAGAACCTAAAGAAGAAGTCTTTTACATCTTCCATTGTAGCCCTTTCTATCTGAGTTATGTCTTTGCCTATAGTTGCCCATTGATAAGAATGCGCTTTATAGGCCAATGGCCTCATCTTCAACCAAACATCTCCATAAGGTTGATTCAAATACCTTTGCTTAAACTCTTCGATCACTACAGATTTTTGAACTTCTAGAACTTTTGGGTCAAATGAAAGACTCAGCATTCTATCAGATTCTAGCCAAAAGGCAGTTTCTAAATTAGCTGCCGGAAGGGTAATATAATAATTGGTGATATCATTTGAGGTGAAGGCATTGTTATCTCCACCCACCATTTGAAGTGGCTCGTCATAGGATTTCACATGCTTTGAGCCCCCGAACATTAAATGTTCAAATAAGTGAGCAAAACCTGTTTTATCAGGATTTTCATCCCTTGCACCAACTTTATAAAGAAGGTTGACTGCAGCGATAGGCGCACTATGATCTTCATGCACAATTACCTTGAGTCCGTTACTGAGAGTAAAACTTTCGAAGTCAATCATTTTGGGCTGCCAAGATAAAAATAATGCCCCTTAATTTTTGCAATTGAGCCTTTACTTTAATTTTGTTTATTACATCAATACCTATGAGATTCAACAAGAGTGGCTACCGTCCAGAAGAACTCCTTCATTTATATAAGCAATTGATCACTCCTAGATTGATCGAGGAGAAAATGCTGATCCTCCTTCGCCAAGGAAAAATCAGTAAATGGTTTTCAGGAATTGGCCAGGAAGCAGTGTCTGTTGGTGCAGTGCAATCCTTAGAAACCGATGAGTATATTCTACCTATGCATCGGAATTTAGGGGTCTTCACAGGAAGAAATATTCCATTAGACCGACTTTTTGCTCAGTTTCAGGGAAAGCTAAGTGGGTTCACCAAAGGCAGAGATCGTTCATTCCATTTTGGTTCAAGTGAGCATCATATCGTAGGCATGATCTCTCATTTAGGCCCGCAAATGGCACTTGCAGATGGAATTGCTCTTGCCAACAATCTTAAATCTGAAAATAAAGCAACGCTTGTTTTTACAGGTGATGGTGCAAGTTCTGAAGGAGATTTTCACGAAGCCCTAAATGTGGCTGCGGTATGGAACCTCCCGGTTATTTTTGTGATAGAAAATAACGGATATGGACTTTCAACGCCTAGTCATGAACAATTCAAATTCAATAGTTTTTTAGACAAAGGCCCTGCTTATGGGATAGATGCGGTTCAGGTCGATGGTAACAATATTCTTGAGGTCCATCGGACAATCAAAAAAGCAGCTCAAGAGATTCGCAAAAATCCTAAACCAGTGATTGTGGAAGCATTGACCTTTAGAATGAGGGGTCATGAGGAGGCAAGCGGCACCAAGTATGTTCCAAAAAAACTGATGGAAAAATGGGCTAAGAAAGACCCCGTTGAGAATTTTGAAAACTACCTGCTTACGGCTAATATTCTAACCGAGCAGATCAAAGAAGATTACCGTGCTGTAATAAAAGCTGAAATTGATAAAGGTCTAGAAATAGCCTATGCTGAAACCTTACCAGAATTTCAGGAGACGATAGAGGTTGGAGATTTGTTTCATCCTTATGAATTGACTCCTACCCAACCAAAAAGTGAAGCAAAGAGTGATAAAAGGTTTGTCGATGCTATCTCAGATAGTTTAAGACAAAGCTTAGAGAAATATGAAAACCTTGTTATCATGGGCCAAGATATCGGAGACTATGGAGGTGTCTTTAAAATCACTGAAGGTTTCGTAGAAATTTTTGGAAGAGAAAGAGTAAGAAATACACCGCTGTGTGAATCGGCTATCATCGGAACCGGCCTAGGCCTAAGTATCAATGGTTATAAAGCCGTTATAGAAATGCAGTTTGCAGATTTCGTGACTTGCGGCTTCAACCAGATCGTGAACAACTTGGCCAAAATTCATTATCGCTGGGGGCAGCATGCCGATGTGGTTGTTAGAATGCCGACTGGTGCCGGAGTTGGTGCAGGACCATTTCACTCCCAATCTAACGAAGCATGGTTTTTTCACACTCCAGGATTAAGGATTCTATATCCTTCTAATCCTTACGATGCAAAAGGGTTGTTAAATGCAGCCATTGAAGACCCAAACCCATATTTGTTTTTTGAACACAAAGCTCTTTATCGTTCACTAACCGAATCCATCCCTAATGATTATTACACTTTAGAAGTCGGAAAAGCACATGTCGTTCAAGAGGGTGATGAAATTTCAATCATTACCTATGGAATGGGTGTTCATTGGGCCGTTCAATTGAACGAGGAATTAACTGAAGTTTCGATTGAAGTCGTTGATTTAAGATGCCTGAGTCCATGGGATAGAGAGACAATTTCAAATACAATTAAGAAAACCAATAAAGTGATCGTTCTACATGAAGATACTTTAGTGGGAGGCATTGGGGCTGAAATTGCATCTTGGATATCAGAAAATCTTTTTGAGCACTTGGATGCACCTGTAACAAGAGTAGCCAGTTTAGATATCCCTGTACCTTTCACAAAGACCCTTGAAGAAAACTTCCTTCCACAAAAGAGGTTAAGGGAAAAGCTATTAGCCTTAAAAGAATATTAAGATGTTTTGGAAAAAGAGTAAATCAGAAGATCGAGCAGTGATCAATTGGCAAAGGCTTTCTAGTCTTGAAGAACTCGAGGCACTGGAAAAAACCAGTTATGATAGACCAGTACTAATCTACAAGCATTCTACTCGATGCGGGATCTCAAGTATGACATTAAGTAGGTTAGAAAGAGAGTGGACAGAAGACCTTAATCAATTTGATTGCTATTTTTTAGACCTGATTGCGCACAGAAGCATATCTAATGAAGTAGCTGAAAGATTTAAGATTTATCATGAGTCACCTCAGGTTATTCTGATAAGGGATGGAAAAGCGGTATATCAGGCATCGCACATGCAGATCTCGGCTCAAGCATTAAGTGACGAGCAATAAAAAACTCCGCTCGTTGCTGACCGGAGTTTCTAATTTATCTGATTGTCCAACATCCCTCTATGTAAATTCTAGTGCCATTAAATACTTGATAGTGTCCAGGAATCCAGCGATGGAAAGATCTTCTTAAGGACCAATGTCCACCGACCCAAACATCTCTTCTCAATTTCCTATCATAATTCCAGTTACCAGCAATCCAAATATGTCTGTTGCTTGGTCTGAAACCTCTGTTTACTTTAAATCTTCTTCCACTGCGGAAGTCGTAATCATAGTAAACCCTAGAATTTCTGTTTGAAACAATTCTAGTGTTATAAACAGGTCTGCGATTATCTTTATAAACCCTTCTGTTTACCAATCTGACATCTCTACAAAACCTATCTTTGCTAGAATTATTTCTATGATTTCGATCATTTTTATTGAATTCACGACCTCTATCTTTATTACGGTCGTTACGATCGTTTCTCCTGACATCTTCCTTTCTATTACCTCTATCTCTATTCTCCTGCTTTCTTCTTTGAGCAAGAATGTCTGAGGCTGAAAAGAACATGATCAAAATTCCTGATAATAGTATTACTCTTTTCATAACCTTGATATTTAAGTTTCAAACTCTATTTCAAGGTCCGGACCAAATTATTAATGCATTGATCCATGTAGTTCCATTACCGTGCCAAAAAAATGAATTGATAAATCTAAATGTGGTAAAAAGCCTACTCTTTTATCGGAATTTTACGGACAGGATAATTAGAGGGTCTTTTACCGCTATATCCCCTTTTATTCCTTCAACATTATAATTGAAGTCAAATTGCACCCGAACCCTCACAGGACGAATAGAAATGAACTCACTATGATATATACTTACCATTTTCTTAGGTGACACTTCCTATTCCAGTTCCAATGAATTGTTTTATTTCTAGATTATCGCAAGCCTCAAAGGAAATGAGAACAAATTATGATTTTCATAGCCTGTAGAGTCTCCAAAAGTTGAGGTAAGGCTATTTTATTCTGTCAATTCCATTCAAATGTGAGTTCACATAGTACATTTAGTAAAAATACTTCTATCAAACTCACAATCTGTTACTTATAGGATTAATTGAAATACAATTTGGTAATTGAGACTTGCAAATAAGAGCTAAATCGTTTAGTCTTGCTTCATATATTGCGGAGGACAATTGGATCCATTCATTCGGTATCTGAAATTTCTTTCCAAACCTTTGTATATAATTGAATTAGGCCTATCTTTGCATCCCAATTTAGAAAGCAGAATATAAATGGCAAATCATAAGTCAGCACTAAAGAGAATCAGATCAAACGAGGCTAAGCGTTTGAGAAATAGATATCAGCACAAAACAACTCGTACTTATATCAAAAGACTGAGAGATACTTCTGATAAATCTGAAGCTCAGGAGCTTTTGAAGCAAGTAATCAGTATGGTTGATAGACTAGCTAAGAAAAATATTATTCACAAGAATAAAGCAGCTAACCAAAAGTCAAAATTGACCAAGTTGGTTAACGGTCTATAAGCTGTAATTCAAAGAAATTGATTAGCCGGTCTCGTTAGAGTCCGGCTTTTTTTGTTTCAATAATTTAGAATAAGCCAGTTTTTGGGTAAATTTTAATTCCAAACACACACACATGGAAAAAGGCTTAAATATATTGAGCTGGGCGGAGGAAGACCGGCCCAGAGAAAAGTTACTTCTTAAAGGTAGAACTCAATTATCAAATGCAGAACTCATTGCAATTCTTATTGGATCAGGAACCCCAGAACTAAGTGCTGTAGAGCTTTCTAAAAAAATCTTAGCCACTGTTCAACATGATTTAAATGCCTTGGCAAAATTATCTGTACAAGACCTCACACAGTTTAAAGGTATTGGCAAAGCAAAAGCAATAAGTATTGTTAGCGCACTAGAGGTAGGGAGAAGAAGAAAAGCCAGTAATCCTTCGGAAAAAATCAAGATCAATTCTTCAAAAGATGTCTACAATGCCATTAGCGCAGAGTTATTAGACCAACCCATAGAGCAGTTTTGGGTCATTATGCTAAATAGAAGCAATCATATTCTACATAAAAGAGCAATCAGTTTAGGCGGAGTAAGCGGAACAGTTGCAGATCCAAAAGTCATATTTAAACTAGCCCTTCAGGACCTAGCGAGTGGGATCATCCTGATTCACAACCATCCTAGTGGAAACCTAAAACCTAGCCATGCAGATAACAAGCTCACCAAAAAGCTAGTGGAATCTGGTAAATTATTAGAAATTCCAGTACTTGATCATTTGATCTTTGCAGATCAAGGTTATTTCAGCTATGCAGATGAAGGATTACTTTAATCGAAAAACCATAGGACTTACTATTCGTTTTTTAAGCAGCTGAGAACTAATTTCGCTGCATGAAGAAAAGCAATTTATTTATTGTCCTGATCATTGCTATTGTAGCCATCACCATATTCAACTTTCTTACCATAGGCGAAAGTACGGAAGATTACAAGGAAAGAATTGAGCAGGAGAGAAGAGATAAGAACGGCTTTATGCTTTCTTCAACTTCTCCCCTTTCAGAAGAAGATAAAAAGGGATTTGAAGGCTTAAACTATTATCCGATCAATGAAGAATTTAAAGTAACTGCTAGAATTGAAAAGTCCTCCAACAAGCAACCCATTTTTATAGAATCAACTACAGGCGAGCAGCTCAAATACATGCCATTTGCTGAAGCTACTTTTGAATTAAATGGTGAAGAAAAAACGGTCATGCTTTATCAAGATTGGGAAGAAACAGACCCAAACAAGCTTTCTTTAATGTTTGCAGACGAAACAAGCGCAAGAGAAACCTATGGAGGTGGGCGATATCTTGATGTTCAATACAGAAACACCAACTCTGTTGTGATCGACTTTAATAATGCCTACAATCCATACTGCCATTTCAACTCAGAGTATAGCTGTCCAATACCTCCTAGAGAAAACCTCCTCGATATTCCAATTGAAGCTGGCGAAAAACTTTATAAAACTTATTAGAAATCAGGTTGGCATTAATTATTCACTAATTTTGCCAATTCGTAAAATCGGTACTTAGTCCTTATGAAAATCTCTCTCAATTGGCTTAAGCAATATATAGATCTAACAGAATCACCAGAAGAAATATCCTCCATCTTAACTGACACAGGTCTAGAGGTAGAAGGATTGGATGAAGTGGAAAGCATTAAGGGTGGGCTGAAAGGAATTGTGATTGGTGAAGTACTTTCATGCCAACCTCACCCCAATGCAGACAGACTTAAAGTAACTACTGTAGACATAGGTGAAGGAGAACCAAGCCAGATCGTTTGTGGTGCTACTAATGTTAAAGAGGGCCTAAAAGTAATGGTTGCAACTGTAGGGACAACCCTATATCCGGCTGAAGGCGACCCATTCAAGATCAAAAAAGCCAAGATTAGGGGCGAGGCATCTTTTGGAATGATCTGCGCTGAAGATGAAATCGGTGTGGGTTCTTCACATGATGGGATTATAGAGTTAGATACAGATCTTTCTAACGGAACACCAGCTGCCGAATTCTACAACTTGGATTCGGACTATATCTTTGAGATCGGACTTACTCCTAACAGAGCAGATGCCGCATCTCATTTTGGTGTAGCAAGAGATTTAAAAGCTGTTTTGGGAAAACAAGCTCAAATTCCTGATACTAAGTCAATTCAAACCAATTCGGAAATCAATGGTATCGACTTGAGTATAGAAAATACTGAAGCTTGCCCAAGGTATTCGGGTCTAACCATCAAAGGAGTTAAAGTAGAAACATCACCAGATTGGCTTCAAAATAGATTAAAAAGCATTGGTATCAACCCAACCAACAATGTGGTTGATATTACGAATTATGTGCTTCATAGTCTTGGGCAGCCAATGCATGCTTTCGATGCTGACACCATTGAAGGCAACAAAGTGATCGTAAAAACTTTACCGGAAGGCACAAAGTTTACCACACTTGATGAAAAAGAAAGAAAGCTGTTTTCTCATGACCTTATGATTTGCAATGAATCTGAAGGCATGTGTATTGCTGGGGTTTTTGGAGGAATGAAATCAGGAGTGACCGAATCAACCAGTTCTGTATTCTTGGAAAGTGCCTACTTCTCACCTGACTATATTCGAAAAACAGCTCAAAAGCATCAGCTTAAAACGGATGCATCCTTCAGATATGAGCGTGGAACAGACCCTAACATGACAATGGTCGCTTTAAACTGCGCTGCACAACTTATCCTAGAAATTGCGGGCGGTGAAGTAGTAGGCAAGATTCACGACATTTATCCAGAGCCTATAGAAGACTTTAGGATTGAAGTAGAATATGCTCGCATTAATCAACTAATAGGCAAAGACTTAGAGAAAGAAAAGATCGATGAGATTTTAAAAAACTTAGACATCAGACTTGAGAACAAGAAAGATGAAGGCTTTACTGCTCTAGTGCCGCCCTATCGAGTAGACGTACAAAGAGAGGCAGATATAGTTGAGGAAGTTTTAAGGATCTATGGCTTAAATAATATTGAACTTAAGGATCATTTAAGCGCAGACTTTCTTTCAGCATTTCCCAAGAAGGACAATGATTCTCTTCAATTAGAAGTTTCAAGAATACTTTCAGGAGCCGGTTTCAGCGAGATCGTCACCAATTCACTGACCAAAAATCAATATGCCGAAGCAGTCGAAAGTATAAACTCAGAAAAAGATGTGAAGATCCTCAATTATTTGAGCGAAGAGCTTAATGTAATGCGCCAGTCTTTAGTATTCTCTGGTCTTGAGGTTATTGAACGAAACGTTAAAAGAAAACTTACCGACCTTAAACTATACGAATTCGGCACTACCTACCACAAAAAAGGTAGTGGGTTTAGAGAAGAACATAAGCTTTCAATATTCATGACCGGAGCAGTTTCACCAATCTCATGGATGCAGAAAACTAGATCAGTACAATTCCATGATCTTTCACAAATCATTAATCAGATCCTGAATAAATTCAGAATTGACAGAACTGATGTGACTGATACAAATTCAGATGAATTAAGCTATGGGATAGATATTGCTTATAAAAATAAGCGCCTGATCACCTTAGGAAAGGTAAATTCTACTCTCACCAAAATGTGTAGTGTAAAACAAGAAGTATTTTTCGCTGACATAAACTGGACGGCTCTGATGGAAAATTACCCTTTGGTTTTTGACTATGAACCCCTCTCTAAATTTCCTGAAGTAAAAAGAGACCTATCTCTTGTTATTGATAAATCAGTAAAATTTGAGGACATTAGAAAGCTAACTATTCAAAACACGTCTAAGCTTTTGAATAAAATTCAGGTTTTTGATGTGTATGAAGGAGACAAAATTGGTGAAAATGAAAAGGCATACGCCTTGAGTTTTTTCTTACAAGACCAAGAGAATACTCTCACGGATAAGGTTATTGATAAAACAATGGAAAGATTGATGACCACCTTCGAAAAGAAATTAGGAGCCACAATTAGAAAATAATGACCAATCAACCCTTTGAACAGAAATTATCAGGGCTAGAATCAAGGATTCAACAGCTTATTCAAGCATATGAATCTCAACGAAAAAAAACATCCGATCTAGCATATGAAAATAGTACACTGAAAGAAGAGATTGAAGGGTTGAAGGCTAAATTATCTAATTTTCAAAATCAGGATAAAATCGCTAAAATTGTATCTAGCACAACAGTGGAGAAAGACGAATCTGTTGAGTTGAAAAATAAATTGAACGAGTACATTAAAGAGATTGATCGTTGTATAGCCCACATGGGTTAATTATAAATAAATGGATCTTCTATCAATTAAAATAAAAATAGGAGACCGCGAGTACCCTATGAAGGTTAAGCCGGATGAGGAAGCACGGGTACGTAACGCTGGTAAAATCATAAATGAAAAACTTAGAACTTATGGTGACAAGTTTGGCATTGACGATAAGGAAGACCTGTTAGCAATGGTAGCTTTTGATGCCATGGTGGCAAAGTTAAAAAGTGAAGAGGTTGTAACAGATATTGACAGCACTACAGAAAATAAAATATCGGCATTAGACCAACTGATCAAAGACTCTCTCTCATAGTTCAAATTTCAACTCATAGAAGTTAATCTCCGCATAGATTATATACACTTATGGGAGATACGCTTACATTATTACTAATTGCAATCGGAGCATTAGCAATTGGTTTCCTGCTTGGCAGATTCATACTACAAAAATTGAATAGCAAAGCAGCCCAAGAATTAGAAGAAAAAGGAAAACAAATCATTAAGGAGGCTGAGCTTACAGCGGAGAATATCAAGAAAGACAGGATTCTTGAAGCCAAAGAAAAATACTTCAAGATTAAAGCAGACTTCGAAGAGGAAGCCAATAGAAAGAGAAATCAAATTGTTTCTAACGAGAATAAGATCAAACAAAGAGAGTCAAAGCTGAATCAACAGCAATCGGACCTCAAGCGAAAAGAAGATGAATTAGATAGCTTAAAAGAGAATGTTGAAGCTCAACTAGAGATCGTTAGAAAAAGAAAAGAAGAATTAGAGAACAAGGTGGAAGAAAAGGTAAAAGCACTTGAAAAAGTAGCTAGCCTTTCCGCTGACGAAGCTAGGGAGCAACTCATTGAAACACTGAAAGATGAAGCCGACAGCAAAGCCTCTGCCCTAGTCAAAGACATTATCGATGAAGCAAAGCTTTCCGGTGCTAAAGAAGCCCGAAAGATCGTCATTGAATCGATACAGAGAACTGCCACTGAGCATGCCATTGAAAATTGTGTCTCAATATTCAATATTGAGAGTGATGAGATCAAAGGAAAGATCATTGGTAGAGAAGGAAGAAATATTAGAGCTCTGGAAGCTGCTACGGGAGTAGAAATCATCGTAGACGATACACCTGAGGCCATCATTATCTCAGGCTTTGATCCTGTAAGAAGAGAGATCGCAAGACTTTCACTTCATCGACTTGTAACAGACGGAAGAATTCACCCGGCAAGAATTGAAGAAGTGGTAAACAAGACTACAAAAAATATAGAAGAGGAGATCTCTGAAATTGGTGAAAGAACAGTTATTGATCTTGGAATTCATGGCTTGCATCCTGAGTTGATCAAGCTTGTTGGACGCATGAGGTTCAGGTCCTCTTACGGACAGAACTTACTCCAGCACTCAAGAGAAGTAGCTAATTTATGTGCTACGATGGCTTCAGAATTAGGACTTAATCCTAAGAGAGCCAAAAGGGCCGGATTACTCCACGATATAGGTAAAGTTTGGCATGAAGAGCCTGAACTACCACACGCAGTCTTAGGCTTTGAACTCGCCAAGAAATACAAAGAACATCCTGAAGTGTGTAACGCCATTGGAGCTCATCATGATGAAATGGAAATGACATCTATGATATCTCCTCTTGTACAGGCTTGCGACGCTATCTCTGGCGCCAGACCGGGTGCTCGAAGAGAAGTAATGGAATCTTACATCAAGAGACTCAAAGAACTTGAGACATTAGCCCTGAACTTTGAAGGAGTGAATAAGTGTTATGCTATTCAAGCTGGTAGAGAGTTAAGAGTTATGGTAGATGCCGAATCAGTTACAGACAATCAAGCTGGGCAACTATCATTTGATATCTCACAAAAGATTGAAAAAGAGATGCAGTATCCAGGGCAAATTAAGGTGACCGTTATTCGAGAAATGAGGTCTGTTAACTATGCCAAATAGAATAATCATAGGTTTTTTATAACTAAAACAAAAAGGGCTTCTGCCCTTTTTGTTTTAGTTATCTAAGTATTTGCATAGGATATAGGCAGCATCTAATTTGCGACTCAGATTATGGGTAAGATCAAATCGCTTTCACTTTTCTTACTGATTCTAGGCTTGAATTTCTCCCAGGCCCAAGAGGGCTTTGATAAGCTAAAATCTGATATTCTAGCTGCAGAAGATGAAAAATCTAAACTAGAAGGCCTCGTCAATCTTGGTTCAGCCTATAGAAGAACCCAAATAGACAGTATATATTATTATGTTGACTCCCTGTCAAGCCCCGAATTTAAAAATCAAGAATTTGCCCAGGTAGGAAAAGAAGTTCTAGAAGCAATTGCACTCTATCATCAGGGTGATCTTCAAAATTCTATTGAGAAATTTGAACTATTAATTAGCAGTCTGGAGACATTAGACAGCAAAAGCCTGCAACTCAAATGTCTTAACTTTCTGGGCATAGCATATAATAGAATGAGAGAGCCTTCACAATCGATTAACGCATTGAATAAAATGCTCGAATTGATTGGAGATGATCAAGAATACCTTGAAGCTAAAAGAGCAGCACATGGCAATCTTTCGAACGCATACAAAAGAATGGATGACTATGCAGATGCAATTTATCATTTGGAGGAAGTCTTGGCATTGACTGATGAAGATGAAATAGGCCCAACAGGAATGGCTTACTTGAATATGGGCCAGATGTTAGATAGACTACAGCTTTATGAAAGGGCTATAGATGCTTATCAATACATTAATATAGACAGCTTCCCTAGTGAGTCAGTAAAGGCTTCAGTTTACTCTTCTATGGCAAGGGCTTATCAAAACCTTAATAATCAGGATACCGCCTACTATCTTTTTCAAAAGTCATATGACATAGTTCAGGCAAGTGGGGATTGGCAACAGGAGCTTAAACCTTTGGTAGAAATGGCATCTATAGAAATAGACAAGGGAAATTTTTCTTCTGCAGAAAAATATCTTAACAAGGCTAATGAATCTATAAACACTCATCGTTTTCCTCCGGCGGGAAAAATTGAATACTTGATTACTTCCTTGGATTTAAACCTATCCAAAGAAGACTACAATAAAGCAATCATTGTAGGTTTAGAACTAGAAAAGTTTGCTAACGACAACAACATAGTACAATTTACTAGAGATGGATTTTCATTGTTATCAAATGCCTACGAAGCAATTGGGAATGATGAGAAGGCCTTGTATTACCAAAGACTATATAATGACCTTAAATTGAGTCCTGAATTTATAAGGGATGAAAATCGAATAAAAGACCAAAGAACTAAGCTTGCCTTACTCGAAAAAGATCAGCTGATCCAAGAAGAGGCATCAGCTTCTGAATTTTATAAGAGCCTTACTTTCAGGATAATTGCTGTTTTAGTAATCCTGATAGTTGTCGCTGTACTTTTATACAAAAACTATATAAAGGAGAAAGAAGAAAAATTAGTTAAAAGCGGTGAACTAGAAGAAGTTAAAAAGAAGCTTGGCGAATTATCATCCAATAGAAATGAACACTTAGAGTATATCACCCTGAAAAGTAAAGCGGTGATCAAACTAAGCAAGATCAAATACATTCAATCCGATGGCCCTTACATTGAGTATCATCTTATCGACAAAGCTAATCCAGAGATCGATAGAAATTCATTGAAAAACTTACTAAGTGAACTCCCTCATCAGAAGTTTGCTCAAGTACATAGGAGCTATATTGTTAACATCGACTATGTCAAGTCAATCTATTCAACTCGTCTCGAATTAAAAGATGGTTCAGAGGTTTCACTTAGTAGAAGCTTCAAGTCAGATGTACTCTCAATACTAAAAAAGACTGCTTAAAAATATAGATCCCTCATAATTTTTATGCTGCTTTTTATGTCACTCATGACAAACTGGCTTTAAAGCACGAGTGAAAAACTAGGTCATTCGTGACAATGAACCTGTTAGTCGTAACATTAACTCGTCACTTGTGAATTCTATTCGCCAAATTCAGTGGTAATTATAAGTACTCCAATTAGGGTACTCTTTAGTCCAAAATGACCAACAGAATACAGACAAAGAAAAGAGAGATTTTGAATACTCTCTCAGCCAGAGAAATAGAGATTCTAAATTATATGGCAGGAGGAAGCTCAAGAAGTGACATAGCACATAAACTCTCTATCTCAGTGCTCACCTATGATGAGCACAGAAAAAATATCAGAAATAAACTAGGCCTTCATTCTAATGCCGATTGGGCTTTAGTCTTGATGGCATTTATGAAATAGAATGTTTTACATTAATAGTCGGTTTAGTTGAGTCTCTTGTCCGGGTTACGAACGGTAACCCGGACTTTACTCCTCAACCAGCCTCAATTATAATTTAGTGATTCACAATGAATCGGTCAATAGTAAAATGACAAATTGAAAATGAATTCTTCAACCCAAATATATAGTAAGGCTCAATCTTTCTTTGAATAGAATTGATATGAAGGCGATTAAGATTCGCATTTGTATCATCAGTAAAGGTTCGGATAAAAGTCTGATTTAGTTGAGTCTCTTGAAATGGGGACTGCACAAAGTAGTCCCCATTTATTTTACCCCTGAAAAATGACAGAAAAAGCACTAAATGCCCTTTCAAAAATTACATCTAAGATCTCTGACTTATTTGAGGTAATCATCCTCATTGCCGTCATTGTTTTTATCATTTTGAAAGCATAAAAAAGGGGCTCATAGCCCCCCTTTTTCTTTATTTGATCTCTTAACTAGCCTTTTAAGACCCTGGCCATCGTTTCACCAATTTCAGCAGGTGAACTAACCACATGAATACCACATTCATCCATGATCTTCATTTTAGCTTCAGCAGTATCTTCTGCCCCACCAATGATAGCCCCAGCATGCCCCATTCTTCTACCAGGAGGTGCAGTCTGACCAGCTATGAAACCAACAACAGGCTTTTTGTTCCCGGTTTCTTGAATATACTTAGCAGCTTGAGCTTCATAGTTACCACCGATCTCTCCGATCATAACGATCGCATCGGTTTCATCATCTTCCATCAATAATTGAACGGCATCCTTGGTTGGAGTACCAATAATGGGGTCACCACCAATACCAATGGCTGTTGAAATACCTAAACCTGCTTTGACCAATTGATCGGCAGCTTCATAAGTAAGAGTACCCGACTTAGAAACAAGACCAACTCTTCCCTTTTTGAAAACGAAGCCAGGCATGATTCCAACCTTAGCTTCTTCAGGGGTGATCACTCCTGGACAGTTGGGTCCGATCAAAGTAACATCCATTCCTTTGATGTACTCTTTGGCGGTAACCATATCCTTTACAGGTATTCCTTCTGTTATAGCAATGATAACTTTGATTCCTGCATCTGCGGCTTCCATAATAGCATCAGCTGCAAATGCTGGTGGAACGAAGATTATAGAAACATTTGCTCCTGCCTGCTGCACAGCTTCTTCTACTGTATTGAAAACAGGTTTATCTAGATGAGTTTGTCCTCCTTTTCCAGGAGTCACTCCACCCACTACATTCGTACCATACTCTATCATTTGACCTGCATGGAAGGTACCTTCAGATCCAGTAAAACCTTGCACGATGACTTTGGAATTCTTATCTACTAAAACGCTCATTGCTATCCAGTTAATTTTGTGGCAAAAATAGAACTTAAAATGGGTTGACCAAAGTGAAAATTACCTCATCACCGATTGTTCATCTAATTAAATGGCCTTTCAACCGAAGCTAAGTTGCATTAACCAATTTTAACCAAAAAAATCATTGGTAAAATGAAACTATCAGAGTCTTACTTTCGTCTTATAGGCAGAAGTTAATTTTGAAAAGCACAAACAAGTCAGTCTCGCTCAGAATTAAATTTGTAAAGAAGAAGTTTAGAACATAGTTAGTTAGTTTTTAGTATTTTAAGGTTGAAGATGATAAAAGCCCCTTTTTTGGGGCTTTTTCATTTCTCTCCTTTTGTGTCTTGAATCGCAATTAAAAAATAGACTTTCCCGAATTATTGTAATTTAGGACCTCAATAAAAAAACAAATTGAAGCAGCCTCAATTCTTCGGAGCAAAACTATTTGGACTGATACTAGGGCCATTAATGTTCCTGATCATTCTATTGATTGCTCCAACAAATGTTTTAAACCCTGAGGCTTGGAAAGTTATAGCGGTTGCTATTTGGATGATCATATGGTGGATCACAGAAGCAGCACCCATACCGGTTACTGCTCTCTTGCCCATTATATTATTCCCGCTTACCGGTGTTTTCACCATCGATGAAGCAACGGCTCCTTATGCCAATAAGATCATTTTTCTTTTTATGGGTGGCTTTATGCTAGGATTAGGAATGGAGAGGCACAACCTTCATAAAAGGATAGCATTGAACCTGATCAAGAAAACTGGAACAAATCCGAATGGTATCATCTTAGGTTTTATGCTTACTACAGCTTTCATTTCTATGTGGATCAGCAATACGGCTACCACAGTCATGATGTTGCCCATTGCTTTATCCATTACCCAACTATTGGAAATCAATGAAACATCTAACAAAGGAAAAAAAAGGTTCGCTTTAGGTTTAATGCTGGCCATAGCCTATGGAGCCAATATTGGAGGTACGGCCACAATTATCGGCACTCCTCCTAATGTTGCTTGGGTCGGTTTTATGAGTGACATGATCGGCTATGAGGTAACCTTTGCCAAGTACCTCACAATCGGCCTTCCCATTTGCGTGATCATGCTTGCAATCACTTACCTGATCATTACTCGGGTAATGTACCCTAGCAAGATCAAAACACTCTCGGAGTCTGCTAATATCATCGATGACCAATTACAAGCTCTTGGAAAAATATCCAAACCTGAAAAGTACGTGGCTATCATTTTCGTAATGACTGCATTGACCTGGATCCTTAGAGGCAGCATCAACAGTTGGCTGAATACTGATCTTTTAAATGATTCGATCATCGCGATGACAGGAGGAACACTGATGTTCATAACTCCCCTTAAGTTGAGAGAGAACAAATTCTTGATGGAGTGGGAATATACGAGCAGGCTCCCATGGGGAATCTTACT
>CBFIDS010000004.1:0-7068 GCA_965661435.1 Roseivirga sp. | reverse complement strand
CAAGAGAAGGATTATATTTGCACACCCTTGGGGAATTAGCTCAGCTGGCTAGAGCGCTACACTGGCAGTGTAGAGGTCACCGGTTCGACTCCGGTATTCTCCACAGAATTAAAAGCCTTGCAGAAATGTAGGGCTTTTTTTTGCTCAAAGCACCCTTCTCGCCCTTCTAAATCTTTCTTTGTAATAGTTTGAATAGAGATTACTTTCAGTAACGCCTAAGGATGTGGAAGCGTGTATGAATCGAACATCATTTCTGCCACGAACTGCGGTTACGATCCCCGCATGATTGATCTGCCTTTTCTTTTTACCCGTTGCAAAAAACACCATATCTCCTACCTGGAGGTCTTTCATGTTCACTCTTCTACCCTTTTTCGATTGGTCTATAGAGACTCTTGGGAGTGTGATCTTGATACTTTGATAAGAGTGATAAAGTAAGGCAGAGCAGTCAATCCCTACCCTTGTTGTTCCACCATATTTGTAAGGAGTCCCTGTATATGAACGTGCGGTTTGCACTACCATTTCGACTTTTTTCGCTCTTGATAGATGACCACCGCAGCCAGACAGCCACAGCATCATAAATACCATGGGAAGGATTCTGAGGAGTGTTAAATTTTTCATGAGTAGTAAGTGTAGGTTCTTCAAAGATAAAAAAAATGACATTATTCATCCGTCATCCAATCCGATAAGAACCTATTCGTTATCTTTCATACACATGAGAATACTGCCCTTTTTACTAATATTGATCCCCATCATCTTTTCAACCAATGATCTATCGGCACAGAGAAAGTGGAAGGAACAATATTATAGTGAATTGAATGATGACAACTTTAGAGACTTTAAACTTTTCAATAAAAGGCTAGATCCTCAAAAAGTAGATTATCCACTAATTCATGCAGCATTATTCTACGTTTCCAATGAAGCAAGAATAGAACAAGGTTTGAATATTGTAGATCATCAGCCAAATTTAGAAGTGATGGCCTACAATCATTCTAAAGCCATGGCCCAAGATAATTTCTTTGATCATTATCATCCGAAGAATAAAAAAAGAAAAGCTCCTGAGGATAGAGCTAAGCTTGCCGGAATAAAAAACCCCAGCATCGGTGAAAATATTCATGCCACTGGTGGAAGGCAATTCGGTACTTATATAGAATTGGCCGATCATATCGTTCAAAGTTGGATAGATTCACCTCCTCATAGGGTGACTTTGTATTCACCTGAGGCACTTCAGTTGGGCTGTGGAATTTACTTTTATGATAAAAAATGGCAAGATTATAAGGACATAAAGAAACAAGGGAACGGTTTTTGGATAGCTACTCAAAACTTCCAATTGTTCACAAAAGTGAAGAGTGGATCGTCAAAAGATAAAGGACCAAAATAATGATGAAAAAAATGATGTTGATCGGGTGTCTGATGTGTTTATCAGTTGCCCTATGTGCACAAAATTTGTCCGTAGCAGACAATGCTGCTATAGATCAAAAAGTAGATCAATTCCTAAAACTGATAGAACAAAAGAACTATACCCGTTTACTGGATTATATGTATCCGCCAATTTTTGAGCATAGTTCTAAGAAAGAGATGTTTCAGGTCTTCAATTTGTTGGAGCAATCGGGTATTGAGTTAAAGTTCAAAAACCTTGAGATCCTCAACAAGCAGAATATCGAAACGGTGAATAACACCAAATATGCGCTTGTCAAGTACAATCTTGAGATGGAATTACCGCTTACTACGGACGATTTGAGGGGAATCGCACCTTTACTAGTACCTGTGCTCAAGGATAATTTTGGAGATGAAAATGTGATCTACGATCGAGCGAACAATTACATCAATGTTAAGGGAGAGAAATTCTTGATGGGTATTGAAGATCCTACTTACTCAGACTGGATGTTCCTGATATTTGATGAGAGCTTTAAATCAGCCATTTCTAAGACCATTCCTGGATCTGTAAACCAAAAAGCAAGTGCTATAGTTTATTGATCTTAGTCAGATATGCGCTAAAGAAGTTAGAAATAAAAAACCCTGACGAAGCAATGTTCGTCAGGGTCAATCTATAGTTTATCGAGTACTGAGTTTATTTCACCTCTTCGTACTCTACGTCTGATACATCATCAGATCCGCTTTCACTTCCTTGGTTAGAAGCACCTTCCGCTCCTGCAGCATTTGGATCAGCTCCTTGTGCATTATTCGCATCACCTTGAGTGGCTTGATACATCTCCTGAGAAGCCCCTTCCCAAGCCTTATTCAATGCTTCAACCGCTGGGTCGATCGCATCTAGGTCTTGTTTTTGATGAACTTCTTTCAATTGAGCTAAAGCTTCTTCGATTGGCTTTTTATTCTCGTCTGAAAGCTTGTCACCATAATCTTTCAATTGCTTTTCAGTTTGGAAGATCAAAGAGTCAGCAGTGTTCAATTTCTCTACCTTCTCTTTTTCTTTCTTGTCAGCATCAGCATTTGCTTCAGCCTCTTTTTTCATCTTGTCGATTTCTTCGTCTGTCAATCCAGAAGAAGCTTCGATTCTGATATTTTGTTCTTTTCCTGTCCCTTTATCTTTAGCAGAAACATTCATGATTCCGTTAGCATCAATATCGAAAGTTACTTCGATCTGAGGCACTCCTCTTTGTGCCGGTGGAATATCACTTAGGTGGAAACGGCCGATGGTTCTATTATCCTTCGCCATTGGACGCTCACCTTGAAGTACATGAATTTCAACGGACGGCTGATTATCAGCAGCAGTTGAGAATACTTCTGATTTCTTAGCAGGAATTGTAGTGTTCGACTCGATCAATTTGGTGAATACACCACCCATTGTTTCGATACCTAGTGAAAGAGGAGTTACATCAAGTAACAGCACATCCTTAACTTCACCAGTTAAAACACCACCTTGAATAGCTGCACCAATTGCTACAACCTCATCAGGATTAACCCCTTTAGACGGCTTCTTACCGAAGAAGCTTTCAACTTCTTCTTGAATCTTAGGGATTCTTGTAGAGCCACCTACTAAGATCACTTCATCGATATCTGAAGTAGTATATCCAGCATCGTCTAATGCTTTCTTCACTGGCTCCATTGATCTTCTTACCAAATTATCAGCTAGTGATTCAAATTTTGCTCTAGATAAAGTTCTTACTAAGTGTTTTGGAACACCATCAACCGGCATAATATAAGGCAAATTAATTTCAGTTGAGTTGGACGAAGAAAGCTCAATTTTTGCTTTCTCTGCTGCTTCCTTCAAACGCTGAAGTGCCATTGGATCTTTAGTTAGGTCCAAACCCTCATCGTTTTTAAATTCATCCGCCAACCAATCTATAATCACTTGGTCAAAGTCGTCACCACCTAGGTGAACGTCACCATTAGTGGATTTTACTTCGAATACACCGTCACCTAATTCAAGGATTGAGATATCGAAAGTACCTCCTCCTAAATCATAAACAGCGATTTTCTGATCTTGATCTTTTTTATCAAGACCGTAAGCCAAAGCCGCAGCTGTGGGCTCATTGATAATTCTTTTTACCTCAAGGCCTGCGATCTGACCAGCTTCTTTAGTGGCCTGTCTCTCCGCATCATTAAAGTAAGCAGGTACAGTAATTACTGCCTCAGTTACTTCAGTGCCTAAATAGTCTTCAGCAGTTGACTTCATTTTCTGAAGAATCATTGCTGATAATTCTTGAGGTGTATAATTTCTATCACCGATCTTAACTCTTACAGTGTCATTATTCCCTTTTTCCACATTGTAAGAAATACCTCTAAGTTCTTCCGAAACGTTAGAGTGCTTCTTACCCATAAATCTCTTTACTGAGCTAATGGTGTTTTGAGGGTTTGTGATCGCCTGACGTTTTGCAGGATCACCTACTTTTCTTTCTCCGTTACCATTATCCAAAAATGCCACAATAGATGGTGTGGTTCTACGGCCTTCGCTGTTAGGGATTACAACAGGCTCATTACCTTCCATCACTGCAACACATGAATTGGTAGTACCTAAGTCTATTCCAATAATTTTTCCCATGATCTATCTATAAATATTTTTCTTGTTCTAATTCCACATGCAATGAACAACGAGTATGCCAATTGAATTTTTATGTCATTTGGTGACACAATGTCAGAATTAGAGTTACCTATGGGCACAGATCAATTACTAATTATCAAAAACATGTCATTTCAACATCAGAAAAGGTTCTTACCTTTCTATTCCAAATCAATGCATTAATTGTAAATACACTTAGGTTCACCACTCTGTAAATGTCTAGACTCTTATACTACATTATCTTAAAGCCACTTTCCTTATTGCCTTTAAGTGCCTTATTTGTTCTTTCGAATCTACTTTATCTGGTCTTTTACAAGCTAATTGGATATCGAATTGGTGTTGTTGATAACAACCTGAAAAATTCATTTCCTCATTTATCCGAAAAAGAAAGGCTAGCGATTCGGCATAAATTCTATCATCACTTGTTCGATATAGTGGTGGAGAGCATTAAAATTTTCAGTATCACAGCCGAAGAGTCAAAAGCAAGGTTCAAAGTGATCAATCCTGAAGTTTTAGATAAATATTATAAAGAAGGCAGAAGTGTCATCATCGTTGGTGGCCATTACAATAATTGGGAGATGCTTGCTGTAGGCATTTCACATTATTTACAGCATCGGCCAATGGCTATTTACGTAAGGTTTAAAAATAAATTCTTAGGCAAGAAGATGGTCACTTCCAGAGGCCAGTTTGGATTAAAAATGGTAGCTCGTGATGAAGCAAAATCGTTCTTTAAAAATCTTACTGAACCAACCGCAAACATATTTGGTGCCGACCAATCCCCTAGCATTGCAAAGAAAGTATATTGGACAAGATTCTTACATCAAGATACTCCTGTCATGTTCGGCCCCGAGAAATTTGCAAAGGAGAATAATTACCCAGTATTTTTTGGCGCTGTCAACAAGGTTAAAAGAGGATTCTATGAATTTAAGTTGACGTTAATAGATGATAAGCCCATTGATATCCCTCATGGATATATCACTGAGACCCATACCAAGCTGCTTGAAAAACAGATTATTGAGACTCCAGAATATTGGCTCTGGACACACAAACGATGGAAAAGAAAAAGAAAACCAGAAGAGGAAAAGGATCCTAAGACCGTTAAAGATCAGCTTGAGGCAAAGTGATCTAATTCCAAAAAGCTAAATGCCAAACCCATTACAATTCTATGTGACTCGGCACATTTTCAGTATTTTTGCAGCTCAATTTCAATGAAATGAGCATAGCGCAGGAGATAGAGAAGAGAAGAACCTTCGGAATCATCAGTCACCCGGATGCCGGAAAGACCACACTTACGGAAAAGTTGCTCTTATTCGGTGGTGCAATTCAAAAAGCTGGTGCTGTCAAGTCGAATAAGATTGACATGCACGCACGCTCTGATTGGATGGAAATAGAGAAGCAAAGGGGTATCTCTGTCGCTACCTCAGTCATGGCCTTTGAATATGAAGGTTCAAAGATCAATCTTCTTGATACTCCAGGTCACCAAGATTTTGCTGAGGACACTTATAGAACACTAACTGCTGTCGATTCCGTGATCATGGTGGTTGACTGTGTGAAAGGCGTGGAAATTCAAACAGAGAAATTGATGGAGGTTTGTAGAATGAGAAAAACACCAGTGATCTCATTTATCAATAAGCTCGACAGAGAAGGAAAAGACCCCTATGATCTTCTGGACGAAATTGAAAGCAAATTGGATATTGAAGTACACCCTCTTAGCTGGCCTATCGGAATGGGGAAAGATTTCCGAGGAGTGTACAGTCTCTATGATAAAAGTTTAAGGTTGTTCAAGTCTGGTAAACAGCAGCTTTATGAAGAAACGAAGAGCTTCGAAGATGTAAACAGCCCGGAGCTAGAAGCGATCATCGGAAAAAGCTTTGCTGAACAACTTAGAGAAGATGTTGAATTGTTGGACGACCTCTATGGAGACCTCAACGTTGAAGATTACTTGAGTGGTAAAGTGGCTCCGGTTTTCTTTGGCTCTGCCATCAACAATTTTGGTGTTAAAGAGCTCCTGGATACCTTCTTAAAAGTTTCTCCAAATCCAAAACCTAGAAAACTAGATGATGAAAGCATAGAGCCTACCAATAAAGAGTTCTCAGGTTTCGTATTTAAGATCCATGCTAACATGGATCCGAAGCACAGGAATAGAATTGCATTTTTAAGGATCTGTTCCGGAAAATTCGAAAGGGGTTCTAACTACTATCACACACGTCAGGACAAGAAATTCAGAATCTCTAATGCCACTGCTTTTATGGCACAGGATAAGGAAACCATTGATGAAGCCTACCCTGGAGATATTATTGGCCTGTATGACACCGGAAACTTCAAGATCGGTGATACACTGACAGAAGGAATGAAAGGGATGTATCGAGGAATTCCTGCCTTCTCTCCAGAGATCTTTAGAGAGGTGATCAACAAAGACGCCATGAAGACCAAGCAGCTTGATAAAGGCCTGAAGCAGCTGATGGACGAAGGTGTAGCCCAATTATTTAGTTTCGAATTAGGAGCTAGAAAAGCAGTAGGTGTTGTTGGTCAACTTCAATTTGAAGTCATCCAATATAGATTACAGCATGAATATGGCGCGACTGCAGATTTTGCACCGATGCAGCTTTTTAAAGCTTGCTGGATCTCTGCTGATGATCCAAAGAAATTAGATGAATTCTTGTCATCTAAACAAAGACACATCGCGAGAGACAAAGATGGTAAACTTGTCTTTATGGCTGAGACCAAATCATGGCTTCAAATGGTTCAGGATAATTTTCCCGATATTAACTTCCACTTTACAAGCGAATTCTAATGGAAAACATTGTCCAACCTTTATACGAAGACAATCATTTACTCATCGTAAATAAACCTGCTGGAATACTGGTTCAGGGAGATCACACGGGCGATAAAACCTTACTGGACTACTGTAAAGAATACATAGCCAAGAAATATGATAAACCAGGAGCTGTATTTTTACATCCTGTTCATAGACTGGACAGGCCAGTTAGTGGTGTCATAGTCTTTGCAAGAACCTCAAAGGGGTTGGAAAGGATGAATAAGATCTTTGC
>CBFIDS010000003.1:0-1602 GCA_965661435.1 Roseivirga sp. | reverse complement strand
GAGACTAATTCTAAAATTCTTTTCCAACTTTTCTTTTTCAACTTCAACTCGGTGCCATTTTCTCGATTGAATTGAGAAAGTATCTCCTCTTCATGATTAGCATAAAACTCTGGGTCGAAGTTGGCATCTTTCAAATGTTCTAAGACATAGTGAACGGTCTTACCTTGGTTGAACCACTTGTCGAAGGCATGATGTCTGAGTCTAAAACCGAGGTTATTAACACCCGAGATCTTGCCTGTAGCAGCATCCCAGCGAAGCCTTAAGCAGCTCTTATTGGTCTCTGCCTCCCAATAGAATTCAGATTCTGTTTCCTTCTTTTCACTCCAAACCCAACCATAAGTTTGATATTCGATGTCCAAGAATTTAGCTGAATTGAACCATACTCCTGGCTCATAAGCCGTTTCTTTTCCCGCCAAGGTTCTACCCAAGGCCTCCCCCATCATCCTACCAGTGTACCATACTTGCTCAAGATTCTTTCTTTCGCCATTAGCTTTTTTAAATTCCGCGCAATCACCGGCAGCGTAAACATTGGGCACATTGGTTCTCAGCTTCTCATCTACCAATATCCCCCTATCAGTTTCAATATTAGATTTTTTTATAAAATCGATATTTGGAGAAACACCTACCGTCAAACCTACAAATTGGCAATCAATGACCTCTCCTGCCTTTGTCTTAACTGATTTCACTCTTCCCTGCTCATCACTTAAGATCTCATCAAGTTCTGTGGAAAGCCTCAGATCGATATGATGCTCAAGAATATGCTTATTCAGCATCTCTGATTCTTCTTTGGGAAGCACATTATCCCAAAAACTCTCCTCTCTTACGAGAAAGGTGACAGGTATATCTCTCGAACGTAGCATCTCTGCCATCTCAATACCGATCAAGCCTCCACCTACGACTACCGCACGTTGAATGCCTTTGGTGTTTTCTTCCATCAATTCAAGGTCTTGATAGCTGTATAAACCTTGAACACCTTTCAGGTCTTCTCCAGGCCAACCGAATTTGTTAGGCTTTGAACCTGTAGCTAACACCAACTGATCATATTCCATTTGAGAACCATCTTGAAAGGTTAGCTGATTCTCATTAGTGTTGATTGCAGCCACATACGCACGTTTTAAGTCGATCTTATTCTTTTCCCAAAACCAATCTTCATAAGGCTTGGTATGCTCATATTTCATATGTCCCATGTAGATATACATAAGAGCTGTTCGAGAATAAAAATGATCAGTTTCTGCTGAGATCACCGTGATCTTGGCATCACTCTTTTTTCTCAACGTCCTTGCAGTGGTTATTCCCGCAATTCCGTTTCCGATGATGACTACATGTTGCATATTCTGCTAATTACACTATTTCTAGATAAAGTGGTTCTGTGCCGTTGTCGGTCAAACGACCGAATTTGAAGATGATTGAATTTAATCTTTTAAGAGGAACATCGCTCATGGAAAGAAATATTTCTGCTTGATGCAACCTTTGTCGGGCGTCCTTATCTTTAAACCAGAAATCAAGTGAAGAAGAGATGAAAAAATTAAAAGCCAGAAGTTTATTCAGTACAGCAATCATTGCTGCATTGGTATTATCAAGTCAGGTTTTAATGGCTCAATC
>CBFIDS010000002.1:0-39051 GCA_965661435.1 Roseivirga sp. | reverse complement strand
TGAAAAGGGTAGAGGGGAGATTGAGTGGTAAGATCTTATGGATAACCCAACCTAAATAGATTTTGAATGTTTTGCACTCCATGTCGATTACAAATCGACTATTCAATGATCCTCAATGCAATTGAGGATGAGTTGGTTTAGAGCATATTTTTCGATTCAATTCCATGAAATACGTAAATGATTTTTTCGATTTTCGTGGAGAATTAGTATTGATTGCGAAACCTTCACCGATGCTGTGGTTCAAGCGCTTGCTACCCAAAAGAAGGAATTGGTCTATATGCTTTGGGGAAGCTATGCTCAGAAAAAAGCGGCCATTGTAAACTCAAATAATAACTTGGTCCTTAAATCCCCACATCCAAGTCCGCTTTCCGCCCCCAGAGGCTTTTTTGGAAATGAACATTTTAGTCGAGCTAACGAATATTTAAAAAAGAATTATTTGAAGGAGATAGAATGGTAATTAGATTTGACTGCTTAGAAACTCATCCATTGTCTTCACACCTTTTTGGTCTTTCAACCATTGAGCAACTGCAATAGCACCTTTGGCAAAACCTTCTCTACCGTGGGCCGTGTGAATGATCTCAATGTCATCTATTGTAGAACTGTATTTGATCTCATGAGTACCTGGGGTAGGATCAATTCTTTCTGACAAGATCTCTAGCTCTTCCTTATTAGTTGTTGGTTTATTTACCCACAATTTCTTTTCGGAATTGTGTTTCAATATTCCCTCTGCCAATGTTATGGAGGTTCCACTAGGAGAATCCTTTTTAGCAGTGTGATGTACTTCTTTTGTGCTAATTTGATAGCCTTGTCCTGCCATGATCTTCGCTAAAGACTCATTGAGCTTGAAGAATAGGTTGACTCCAATACTAAAGTTTGAAGCATATAAATAAGTGCCGTTATTAGATTCACAGTATTGATCGAGTGATTTCTTTTGGTCTAACCAACCAGTAGTTCCCACAGCAACTGGGATATTGTGATCAATACACCATTTGATGTTATTAACCGCAGCATCGGGTTGACTAAAGTCAATGGCAACATCAGCGGAAGAAGAATCAAGATCTTCTAATTCAGCACTATTGTCAATTTTACCAACGATCTGATGACCTTGTTTTGTAGCCAAATGATCGATCATTTGCCCCATCTTTCCGTAGCCTAGTAATAGAATATTCATTGTCCTATGGGTAAGGTTAGTTTCATTCCAATGAATGGAGTTCCATTAGAAATTACTCCAAATTTAGGTTTTAGATTCAATGAAAGGTTTTCATCTACATCGAATCCTTTGAGGTGTGCGTCTACTGTGGCATCAATGATCTGTAAGCCGTAAATGCCGACCATTGTTAAAATGACCAAGTCTCTGTTGTTTCTTTCGGTATCGGCTCTTCTACTGTAGATCCTGATCAAATCAGCATTAGGGTCGTCTTTAGCTTCTTCTTCAGCTATAAGGCCCAGGAATGTTTCGAACCGATCGTTATTAAAATCTACGAAATATAATGCGACACCAAAGCCTCCATAGAGTACAGGGACTTTCCACCAACTATCGTTATAGATCTGTCCCCAACCTGGAATAATGGCTGATCTCCGAGCTGCTTTCTTAGGGTTGTATATTTTGCCCTCCCTTTTTCTAACTTTTACAGTGTCTCCTAATTCTACTCTAGAGTTGTTGGAGAGGTCGTTTTGCAGTCCATAGCAATTGAGGCCTAAAAAAAAGAAAACGATGAAGGAGAGCGTTAAACGCATTATAGATCTATGATTTCCAAAATTCTGTTCAAGTCTTCAGTAGAAACAAAAGGAATTTTTATTTCACCTCTGAACTTGTTATCAGCTTTAAGATTCACCCTTGTACCGAAATGAGAGGATAGCTTAGTTTGAACTTGCTGAATCTCATAGTTCTTATGTGTGCTACTTCCTTTCTTTTCAGGCTTGGGATCATCAACACTTTTGGACATCAAATCACGTACCAACTGTTCCACTTTTCTTACAGAAAGGGCTTCGTCAACTATCTTTTTGAAAATATAAAGCTGCTTAGAAACGTCCTCAATGTTGATCAATGCTCTTGCATGACCCATGGAGATCTTCTGGTCTCTAATGCCTGCCTGAATGTCAGGAGGGAGCCTGAGTAGCCTGAGGTAGTTATTGACAGTAGTTCTGTTCTTGCCCACACGGTCTCCAAGCTCTTCTTGCTTAAGATCGCATTCTTCTAAGAGTCTTTGATAACTGAGGGCGATTTCAATAGCATTCAGGTCTTCACGCTGAATATTCTCAATCAGAGCCATTTCAACCATCTGCTGATCATCAGCCATTCTGATGTAAGCAGGAATAGCTTTTAAGCCAGCGATCTTAGATGCTTGAAATCTTCTTTCACCAGAGATCAGTTGGTATTCCTTTTCACTCAGTTTTCGAACCGTAATAGGCTGAATTATACCTTGTACCTTAATGCTTTCAGAAAGCTCTTCTAGCGCTTCCCTATCAAAGTGGGTCCTTGGCTGATAAGGGTTGACCTGAATAAACTCTAGTGGTATTTCATTTATACTTCCGCCACGGCTTGCTGCGTCCGATGAGATGTTGTCACTTGAAGAATCCTCCAAAAGTGCTCCTAAGCCTCTTCCTAATGCGTTCTTCCTTTTTGGAGATTTTGCTGCCATCTAAAAAATTATTTTTTATATCTATCTGCTATTTCTTTTGCCAAGCTTAAATAGGCAATTGAGCCTTTGCTATCTGCATCGTGAACGATGGCTGGTATGCCAAAACTTGGTGACTCACTCAATTTCACATTTCGTGGTATAATGGTTTCAAAAACCATGTTTTTGAAGTGAGTTTGAACTTCTTCCACTACTTGATTTGAGAGTCTAAGTCTCACATCGTACATGGTTAATAGAATTCCTTCAATTTCAAGGTCAGAATTCAAACGTTTCTGAATGATAGTAATTGTGTTAAGAAGCTTGCCTAGCCCTTCTAATGCAAAATACTCACACTGAACAGGTATAATAACCGAATTAGAGGCGGTTAATGCATTGACAGTGATCAGGCCTAGGGAAGGAGCGCAATCAATAAAAATGAAGTCGTAATCATCTTTCACATCTTTAAGCACTTCTCGCATCTTTTCCTCTCGATTACTGAGGTTGACCATTTCTACTTCGGCACCAACAAGGTTGATGTGAGAAGGAACAAGTTCTAAAAATGAAACTTCGCTTTTAATGATACAATCCTTGATATCAGCTTTACCTACCATGCATTCGTAGATACTTTGTTCAATCTCTCGAGGATTGTGCCCAAGACCGGAGGTAGTATTTGCCTGTGGATCTGCATCGATCACCAGAGTTTTAAACTCTAATACAGCCATACTGGCTGCCAGGTTCATGGCTGTTGTAGTTTTACCTACACCTCCTTTTTGATTTGCTATGGCTATAATTTTGCCCATATATTGTTTAGAGTGAAAGTGAATCTTGGATTTTTGGGAGAGTCAAATCTACATGGTTCTCCTTTGCTATTCTAAGTGCTTCGTTATGATCGATCTCTACATAAGGGAAGGTGTCGAAATGAACTCCAATGACTTTGTTACAACCAACCATTTTACTCGCCTTCATGGCATCTTTAACCCCCATGGTAAAATTGTCACCCACAGGCATAATACTAAAGTCAAGCTTAAATTCTTCACCGACCAACTCCATATCTCTGGTTAATGCAGTATCTCCGGCATAATAGAAACAGCCTTCTTCATTTTCTATAACTACCCCAGCAGGGTGACCTCCGTAACTTCCATCAGGCATTGAACTTGAGTGAACAGCATTGGTCAATTTGATCTTTCCAAAGTCAAAGACTTTAGCACCGCCATGATTCATTGGGTGGTTTCTTTCTAAACCTTTTTTACCAAACCAACCTACTACCTCATAAGTTGAGATCAACATAGCGTTAGATTGATTGTAAATAGCTTCTACATCTGCCGCATGATCTTCATGGCCATGACTTAGAATAATATAGTCAGGTTGAATCTCTTTAATGTCTACTTCCTTAGCCATTTCATTAGGAGTGATAAATGGGTCGAAAAGTAGCCTCTTGCCCATTGTTTCAATCAAAAAAGAAGAATGTCCGTAATAAGTAAATCTCATAAAGAAAACTGGTCCAACTAGATGCTACAAATATATAAGGATTGGCGAAAGTATAATCCATACTTTATACACACTCAGTTAAGTGAAATCGTGGATAACTTTCTAACCGATTGGCAGCAAAATACTTAGGAGAGAAGAATAAAAAAGCCCTGACAGAAATGTCAGGGCTTTGTCTTACTTTTTCTTTTTCTTCTTTTGATTCTGAGCTTCTTGACTTGCCTTCATGGCATTTTCAAGTCGCTGTTGAAATTTAGACTTTCCTTTTGTCTGATTTTTCTTTTTGTTCTCCTCTAACTGAGTTCTGATTTTGTCTTCATCAATAAACCTTCTGATCAGCGTTTGCTGACCGAATGTAACAAGGTTAGATACGAAGTAGTAGAAGCTAAGACCTGCAGAGTAACTATTCAATACGAACATGAAAATAATAGGCATGAAGTAACCAATATTCTTCATAGGACCTTGAACTGAACTTACTTGGTTGTTAGACCAGGTAATGGCAAGTGTCGAAAGTGTCATTAAAAGGGTGAACCCACTCACGTGTGAACCATAGAAAGGAATAGTAAAGCCCAGGTTGAACAACACATCGTAAGTTGATAAGTCTGTCGCCCATAGGAATGATTCTCCTCTAAGCTCAATTGAGTTAGGAAAGAAGAAAAACATGGCAAACAGGAACGGCATTTGAAGAAGGAGTGGGATACAACCACTAATTGGGTTAACTCCCATTTCTCTGTACAACTTCATTTGTGCCTGTTGCTGAGCCTGCATATCATCCCCGTTCTTCTCCTTAAGCTTATCTAGCTCAGGTTTTAGGACTTTCATCTTGGCCATAGACATATATGACTTTCTGGAAAGCGGGAATAATGCACCTTTTATTACCAAAACAATGATGATGATGATGATGCCGTAATTGGCTATGTATCTTTCTAGAAAGCTGAAAAGTTGAACGATGATGTATTTGTTCACCCAGCTTACCAGCTTGTAACCCATGTATACATTGTCTTCATAGCTATCTGTTACCTTCTTTAAGACTTTGTAGCTATTCGGACCTAGGTAGTATGTGAAGTTGGCCCCATTGTAAAGATCTGTCATCGGAACCTTAAGCTCCATTTTTCCATATTCAACAATGGTAGTATCTGCCACAGGCTCATTGTAGAAGGTTCCACTGTTGAAGCCATTTTCAGCTATGATACCAGCATTGAAGAATTTCTGTGAGAAACTAGCCCATTTAATTCCTTCTCCCAATGTTTCTTGCTGAGGGTCACTAGCAATCTCTTTGAGATTATCAGAATCTTCTGAAAGTGTGTAATATCTGACAGTTGTTTTGTTTCGAGCATCTTCGAGATTTGTTTCAAACCTCTTCATTCTGTCTTCCCAAACAAAGGTCAATTCATTTGTTAGTACCTTGTTTTCAAAGCCATTTAGCTTAATGCTGTAATCAAGGTCATACTTATCACCGAAGATCTTATAGGACTGCTCGACAGTTGAACCATCGGCTAGGGTAGATACAAAAGTAATTTGAGTTGAATCACCTTCCTGAACACTGCTGTTCCTCGTACTGGTCTCAAAGTAAAGATCTGTCAAGCTAAGTACCCCATTAGTAGTACCTATCTGTAGCTCTTGATTTGCACTTTCAGCATCAAAAAGGATTAATGGATCTTTTCGGTGGGTCAGATATTCTTTCAGCTCTACCGACTCTATAATCCCACCTTTTGTGTTGAAATTATATACAGCCTTTTCTGTTTCAATCCTGATGATCTCATCAGAGCCTCTCATTGCACCAGCAAAAACACCATACTGACTGTTCATTACTGAATCAGCGACAGGATCTTGAGCGTCAGCTACTTGTGGGCTCTCCATCGGCTGTACCGGATTTGGAGTAACCACTTCAGTAGTGTCAGTTGTAACAATAGGAGTCTCTTCAGCAGGTGGTCTAAATACCACAGAGTAGAGGATGAGTATAACGGCAATTAAGACAAGGCCTATGGCCTGATTTCTGTCCATGGGTATTCAATTAGTTTTTCTTCGATTTTACTACAGCATCAATAAAGCTCACAAAAAGTGGGTGAGGATTCAATACTGTGCTTTTTAGTTCTGGATGGAATTGCGTTCCAACAAAGTAAGGATGATCTGGAATTTCCATGATCTCCACTAAACCCGAATCAGGGTTAGTTCCTGAAGCTTTCATTCCTGCAGCTTCAAAGTCCTTTAGGTATTTGTTGTTGAATTCGTAGCGATGTCTGTGACGTTCTTCGATCTCAGTTTTATGGTAAGCATTGAAAGCTTTCGTGCTTTTCTTTAGCTTACAAGCATAAGAACCAAGTCTCATCGTTCCTCCATAGTCCTCAATACTCTTCTGATCTTCCATCAAGTCGATCACCGGATTCGGAGTATCCTTGTGTAACTCAGAAGAAGCTGCATCAAGGCCTAAAACATTTCTTGCAAATTCAACCACTGCGCACTGCATTCCTAAACAGATGCCAAAGAAAGGTATTTTATTCTCTCTGACATACCGAATGGCTTCAATTTTACCTTCAATACCACGTTCTCCAAATCCGGGAGCAACGAGAATACCATCCAAGTCTTTTAATGATCTATGAACGGATTTTGAAGTAATGGTCTCTGAGGAAACCCAATGAACGTTCACTCTGCACTCTAAATGGGCTCCTCCATGGATGAATGCTTCGGCAATAGATTTATAAGCATCGGGCAGTTCTACATATTTACCTACAATGCCAATATTAACTTCGTTCGTAGGATTTTTAACTCTGCTTAAGAATCTCCTCCAATCGTCTATTTCTGGCTGCGTTTTATGAGGAAGCCTAAACTTGGCTAAAACTCGCTCGTCCAGTTTTTCTTTTCTCATCATCAGTGGTACTTCATAGATGGTTGATGCATCCATTGCCTCAATCACTGAGTTCAACTGAACATTGCAGAAAAGAGCAAGTTTTTTTCTAATGTCATTCGGTAATGATCTTTCAGTTCTGCAAACAAGAATATCAGGTTGAATCCCTGCTTCAAGTAATTGCTTTACAGAATGCTGTGTTGGTTTCGTTTTAAGCTCCTGAGCCGCTTTTAGGAAAGGAATGAGTGTTAGGTGAATAACCAGGCAATTTGATTCACCAACGTCCCAACGTGCTTGTCGAACTGCTTCAATAAAAGGGAGAGATTCAATATCGCCAACGCAACCACCGATCTCAGTAATTACAATATCATAATCACCAGTTTCGCCTAGCTTAAAAAAGTTTCTTTTGATCTCATCAGTAATATGAGGGATGACCTGAACTGTTTTGCCTAGATAGTCTCCTCGTCTTTCTTTATTGATGACATCATAGTAGATTCTTCCTGTGGTGACGTTATTATTCTGAGAAGTTCTAATATTTAGAAATCTCTCGTAGTGTCCTAGATCAAGGTCGGTTTCCGCCCCATCGTCAGTTACGAAACACTCGCCATGTTCATATGGATTAAGAGTACCGGGATCTACATTAATGTATGGATCGAATTTTTGGATTGTGACTCTAAAACCTCTGGCCTGTAGTAAGTTGCCTAAAGAAGCTGCGATTATGCCTTTTCCAAGAGAAGATGTTACCCCACCGGTAACGAAGATGTATTTAGCTGATGCCATAAGTCTAGATAACTGAAATTAACCTATGGGATACAAAGGTAAGACTTTTCAATGGAATCCTATTGGCTAAGTTCTATTCTTTCTAGATTGTATTTCACATGTCTTTGAAACACCTCATATAAAACGCTAACTTTGCAGCCTTTTCGCAGAAAGGGATGAATCTTTCAAAACAACTAAAGGATCCGATATTTAAAAAAATAGGCAAAGTTGCTGACGAACTTGGGTTGGAGACCTATGTGGTAGGCGGTTATGTTCGAGATCTCTTAATAAAGCGAGAAAGTAAGGATATTGATTTTGTTTGTGTCGGTTCAGGTATTGATTTGGCCAAAGCGGTTCACCAAGAGCTTGGAGGTAAAATACCTTTCAATATTTTTAAGAATTTCGGAACAGCAAGCATTAAGTTGGATGAGCTTGAACTAGAGTTCGTTGGAGCGAGGAAAGAGTCCTACAACCGAGACTCCAGGAAGCCCATTGTAGAAGACGGAACACTTCAAGATGATCAAGAAAGGAGAGATTTCACCATTAATGCTTTCGCCATTTGTTTGAATGAGAAGAGGTTTGGTGAATTGATAGATCCGTTTAATGGGCAGGAAGATCTTAAAGAAAAGCTGATCAAAACTCCTTTGGCTCCTGAAAAGACTTTTTCAGATGATCCTTTAAGGATGATGAGAGCTATAAGGTTCGCTGCTCAGCTCAAGTTTGACATTGATGGAGATACCTTTTTGGGTATCCAGGAAATGAAGGAGAGAATAGGGATAGTGTCAAAGGAAAGAATCATTGTAGAGTTGAACAAAATTATTCTTTCAGACAAACCCTCTTATGGGTTCAAGCTTTTATATCATTGTGGTTTGTTAGAGGAGATATTTCCGGAAATGGTAGAGCTTCACGGAGTTCAGACCATAGAAGATAAGTCTCACAAAGACAATTTCTATCACACACTGCAGGTCTTAGATAATATCAGTGAGAATACAGATAATTTGTGGTTGCGTTGGGCAGCCATTATGCATGATATAGCAAAGCCGGCAACCAAACGCTTCAATAAAAAGGTTGGGTGGACCTTTCACGGCCATGAAGACAAGGGAGCCAGAATGGTGCCTCCAATTTTCAGAAGAATGAAACTCCCCATGGGAGAGTCCATGCGTTATGTGAAGAAGTTAGTCCGCTTGCATTTAAGACCCATTGCCTTAGTAAAGAAAGAGATCAGTGATTCAGCGATAAGACGATTGCTTTATGAAGCAGGAGATGATATAGATGATCTGATGACCCTTTGCAGGGCTGATATTACTTCTAAGAATAACTTTAAGGTAAAACGATTCTTAAGCAACTTCGACAAGGTGGAGGAGAAGATGCGAGAAGTAGAGGAGAAGGATAAAATTCGTAACTTTCAGCCCGTTATCACCGGAGATATCATTATGGAGACTTTCGGCCTTAAACCTGGCAGGGAAGTTGGTGAGTTAAAGGAGGCGTTGAAAGAGGCGGTATTGGAAGGCGAAATTCAAAATGAGTACAATAGTGCCTATAATTTTTTATTGAAGGAAGGTATACAAAAAGGTTTGGTTGTTAAAAAGTAAATAGAATAAGAATAGAATGAATAAGTTGAAAACTTTATTGTTGGCTTTTGCCATGCTATTTGTAAGTCAGTTAGGTATGGCCCAAGATAGCACTTACGTTACTAATGAGTATGCAAAAGCATTAGCTATGTACAACCGCGCACAGCGATACAACGATGCGCTAATGAGTAAACAGGCACTCCTAGAACTAGCAGTGATCAACCCAAGAGATACTGCGGTATTGAAGAACCTAGCTGAATTATACTTTAGTAATGGTCAATATGTATCTAGCGCCATAGTTTCTCAGGACATTACCAATATGTTCCCTAATGATTCTTTTGCTTTAGAGATTGCTGCTATTAGTTATGAGAATTTAAGGTTATATGATAAAGCTATTGAGAATTATGAGGCTCTATGGTTAGCAACTGATAAGGCCACCATTTTATATCAAGTATCTTACCTGCAATATGCATTGAATAGATATGAAGAGGCCATTGCTAACTTGAATATTCTTTCTGCGAACGTTAAAGAAGATGAGGTGCTCAATCTTTCAAAAGAGGATGGAACCAATCAAGATGTGTTGTTTAATGCTGCCATTGCCAACCTTAAAGGATTAATTGCCTTAGGTCAAGAAGATAACGCATCAGCACGAGCTTTCTTTACAAAAGCACTCGAGCTATCACCTGATTTTGAGGCTGCTCAGAATAGTCTAAATGGTATGAATTAAAAATATTATCACACGAATTATAAGGCACCTTAATTAGGTGCCTTTTTTGTTTTGTGAATGATCATATGAAAATTCTTAATTCAAGATTATTTATCTTTCTACATGCAACCCTTCTAAAGATACAGAGTCTTTAGCATGAACATTAAGATTTGGATACCGGTTATCACAATATTCATCAACCAATAATCGATCGTTGTCTCTTAGGAGATAGAGATGCGCATTATGAGCTTTACAAGCTTTATTCTAAAGCTATGTACAACACTTGCTTGCGCATTACGGGAAATGAAATGGATGCCGAGGATGTTTTACAAGAGTCTTTTGTTAGTGCCTTCAGGAATTTGAAAAGCTTTAAAGGATCAGCATCATTCGGTAGTTGGTTAAAAAGAATTGTGATTAACAATGCGATCAATTTGGTGAGAAAAAGGAGACTAGATTTCGAATCAGTTGATGAGAAAGAAGATGTGCAAGCATATGTTGAGGATACTAGGGGTGAGGATGTCAGTTATGACCTGGCCTTAGTTAAAGAAGGAATCTCTCGTTTACCAGATGGTTATAGAATGGTTTTAACGCTTTACTTGATAGAAGGCTATGACCATAAGGAAATAGCTCAGATCCTTGAGATCACAGAATCAACATCTAAGTCGCAATTCAATAGGTCGAAGAAGAAATTGAGAGAGATATTAAAGGAGGAATTGAAGTATGCAGGCTAAAGATCAACTTGAAAAGGTTATCTCTGAAAACAGAGAGGCTTTCAATGAAGCCGAACCAAGGAAAGCGGTTTGGGAAGGGATAGAGGATCAACTAGAGCTAGATAGCTCTAAAATAATTGTTAACTCAGTCAATTGGTATTGGAAAGCTGCTGTAGTCCTTTTGATAGGTGCAGTGTCATTCCTGCTGGTTGACAAATATTCAGTCGACAAGGCTCTTCCAGTAGAGGCTACTAATATGGAGAAGTTTCAAGAATTAGAGACTTTCTACAATTCACTAATTGCCAATAAGCAAGAACGATTAGATGCTTCTAGGTCACCAGAACAGGCTTCTATGACTCTGGAGGTTGAAATTCAAGAGTTAGATGAGATCTACGATGATCTTAAAATGCTTTTTTTAGAAAGTCAGCCGTCTGAACAGGTCATGGAAAGATTGGTCCATCTATTGAGACAAAAACTACGTGTGATCGATAGTCAATTAGAGATTATGGATAGGGAAAAGCTTCCAGAAGAAATGAAAGAGAATATTGATTCTAGTCTTTAGTCTTAAGAAGTGACTTTCTCTTTTGAATCAACTACCTGATTGTTTTCACAGGTAAGCGTTCTTTTAGGATAATTATCGATCAACTTGAAATCATGTGTAGCCATCAACACAGCCGTTCCACTTTTATTGATTTCTTGAAATGTCTTAAAAATACCATCTGATACTTCTGGGTCTAGGTTTCCCGTAGGTTCATCTGCGATTAGTAGACTTGGCTCATTGATCAATGCCCTGGCAATAACTACTCTTTGCTGTTCCCCACCTGAAAGTTGATGTGGCATTTTGTTAGAAACTGCACCGAGCCCAACTCTCATTAGGACCTCAGCCAAACGACTTTTCATTTTTGCAGAATCTTTCCATCCTGTTGCTTTCATTACGAAATAGATGTTTTCAGCAACGTTTCTATCTGGTAACAATTGAAAATCTTGAAAAATAATACCAAGCTTTCTTCTCAAAAGAGGGACTTCCTTTCTTTTGATCTTCTCAAGATCAAAACCTGCGATCCGGATACTGCCCATGTAGAGCGGGAGGTCGCAGTATAAGGTTTTGAGCAATGAACTTTTTCCACTCCCGGTTCTACCGACAAGATAAACGAATTCACCCTTGTCGACTTTTACATTTACGTTATTAAGAACTGTCGTGTCTTCTTGAAAAATACTCGCGTCAACGATTCTTATGATGGGTTCACCGGAAAAAGTCATTTAGATCTCTAGTTTTTTAAGCTTACCAAAAGGTAAACCATTTATTACTTCTTGTAACGCATCTTCTTTGCCATCTAGCCCATATTTATCTAGTTTTTTTAAGGGTCTATCTGCTCGGAAATAGGCAATCAAAACAAAATTATCGTCTCTAAGCTGAATATAGTCGGGAATTTTGGCTTTGCCTTTTACCTTGATGATGTACATATCTGTTGATAACTCCGGATTATTTAAATAACCCAGAGTTTGAACTAATGTTTTATCCATTGGCTTTCTTATGATCTGCTAAGAATTGCGCTAAGCCTTGATCTGTCAACGGGTGATTCAACAATCCGGTGATTACTTTCAGTGGGCAGGTCACCACGTCAGCTCCAATTTCAGCACATTCAATCAAGTGCATGGTATGTCTGATAGAAGCGGCAAGTACCTCTGTGGTATAGCCATAGTTGTCATAGATATCAACGATCTGCTGAATAAGGGATAAACCATCGAAACTAATATCATCCAAACGACCGATGAAAGGAGATACATAAGATGCTCCTGCTTTTGCGGCTAAAAGTGCCTGTCCAGCTGAGAATACCAATGTACAATTGGTTCTAATTCCTTCAGAAGAAAAATGCTTGATAGCTTTCACTCCTTCTTTGATCATTGGTATTTTTACTACGATCTTGTCATCGATCTTAGCCAACTCTTTACCTTCTCTGACCATTCCTTCATAATCTGTAGCGATCACCTCAGCACTTACGTTGTCGTCTACAATATCACAGATGGCTTTATAATGAGCCAGAACCTTCTCGTTTCCAGATATACCTTCTTTAGCCATTAGTGAAGGATTGGTTGTTACGCCATCTAACACGCCAAGGTCATAGGCTTCTTTTATATCATTTAGATTTGCTGTGTCAATGAAAAATTTCATGCTCGAGATTGGGTTTAAATGTTGAATTACAAAGCTAAGATTTTTTGTGAAGAGAACAGGGAAGTGAAGGCGCTAAGAAAACCTAAACCGATGATCAATTCACATATTCTTTTTTCTTGACCAAAGCGAGCATGTCATCTTCTAGAATTAAATAGCCATACTCATAACAAAAGAAATAAGTAGCTCCTGCTTTGGTCGTATAAATATTAGTATGATAATCAAAGTCAAAGCCTTTCTCAAGAACTTTTGAACGCGTTACTTTTGTAGTGCCTTTTGGGTTTAATTCTTCAAGAATTCTTCGATTTTTTCGAAGCACATAGTGCACATTTCTAACATAGTTATTAGCATCAGAATTCTGTCGGTTATTAAAAGAATTACGGCAAGCATCATCACAGAATTTTTTATCAGCTCTGCCTCTGAGAGGTTCTCCACATTCTAAACATTGTCTTTCTTCCATTTTGTGTGTTTTTATAAATCAATTCAAAATAGTGAAAAAGGCCGATTATCCGTTTGTAAACAACTACAAATGGTTACAACTGTTTAACAACCGACTTCTAGCTTACAACCTAATTTACTTTGCCATTGTCAATTCGAAATCACGAATAGATAGAAATCAATTTTTAATATTAAACTTTATAATCATGCAAAATTTAAGAAACCGCGTGCAGTTAATTGGAAGATTAGGTCAAGACCCTGAAGTAAAAACGCTCACAAGCGGAAAGAAACTTACCACTTTTTCCATAGCAACTTCTGACTCTTACAGAAACTCGGATGGTGATAAAATTGAAGATACTCAATGGCATAATGTAGTTGCTTGGGGTAAGGTTGGAGAGATCGCAGGAGAGTACCTTACTAAAGGTCAAGAAGTGGCTCTTGAGGGAAAGCTCATCCATAGGACTTATGAGACAAATGAAGGCGAAAAGAGGTACATCACAGAAGTCAATTTAAATGAACTTCTAATGATAGGTTCTAAGAAGTAATACCTGTCAATAAAAAGCCTCAAATTTACATTTGGGGCTTTTTATTTGATCTGTTTTGAAATACAGCCTTTTAGAAAACTCTCGTCAACCTCAAGACCAAGTCCTGGCTGGTCTGAGAGTTTAATTTCCCAATCTTTCTGATATTCAATTCCACCTACAACCGGATTTACATTATGAAAGAGTGGGCTATCGAAATCGAAATATTTGATCAAGTCGCTAGTATGAGCAAGGTGATAGTTTGCAGTCATGACTATTCTTGAGCCCAAGAACCCACCGATCTGCATTTCCATATTAGCTTTTTCCGCTTCATGAATTATCTTGAGGGCTTTCAATAAACCACTCGACTTTCCAAGCTTCAAATTGAACATATCGCAATGATCACCTTTGATCAGTTTTCGTGCATCATAATGATCAAATAACGACTCATCGGCCATCACTTTTGTAGCACTTTTCTTTCTCACTTTTTTAAGCCTGAAATAATTTCTTCTTGAGATAGGCTCTTCGCAATATTGAACTCCAAATTGCTCTATTTCATTGAGTATACTAATGGCTTGATTTACTTTCCACCCTTGGTTAGCATCAACTCTAAGGTCCATCTGATCTCCAACAGCTTTTCGGATGGCTTTAACTCTTGCCACATCATTTCCTTTACCATCACCTAATTTAATCTTGATTGCGGGAAAGCCAAGTTCCTTGATCCTTAAAGCATCTATCACCATTTTATCTACATCACTCACACTAACGGTATAGTCAGTGTAGATCTTCTTATTGAGTTTACCTCCCAGATAACGGTAAAGGGGTTTTCCGATGTTTTTGGCAGCTAAGTCATAGCAAGCAATGTCAAGAGCAGATTTAATACTTGTGTTTCCAAATATGGTCTTGTCCATTAGAACCATGATCCTCCCATGTTCCCTTGGGTCTTGGTCAATGAGTGCATTAGAAAGCAACTCACCGATAATCATGCAAGTTTCTGCTGTTTCTCCATTGATCTTTGGATTTGGAGAACATTCGCCCCAACCAATTAAACCATTATCGGACTTGATTCGCACGAAAATATTACGGGTATAATCTCTAGACCCTAAGGATGTGGTGAATGTCTGTTTAAGCTTGATCTCTGCGAGAAAAAGCTCTATTGACCTGATTTTCATATGAGGAATTATTGTCTTTTTGCCTCGTCAATTACGGCATATATTATGGCTAATAATAGTAAGCCAATAGCAAACCAGCCTAAGGTGCTTGTTCCATCCTTAAAAATGAGGTAATAAAATGCAGCTCCTGCACCTCCACCAACGATGGGGCCAACAATTGGAATCCAGGAATAGCTCCAATCAGAATTCCCCTTGCCTTTAATTGGTAATATGAAATGAGCGAGCCTTGGCCCGAAGTCACGAGCAGGGTTGATCGCATATCCAGTGCTTCCTCCTTGTGCCATACCTATCAGAGTGATAAGTCCACCTACGACCAAAGGATTAAGACCTTCAGTAAACTCATTTGCTCCAATCATCATCAGACCAATGATCAAGATCATAGTTCCTAACATCTCACTGATAAGGTTTGCTGGTTTTTGGTTTACAGCTCCTGAGGTACAGAAAACACCTAGTTTGGTTCCTCGATCCTCAGTTTTTCTCCAGTGAGGTAAATATTGTAGCCAGGTAAGTGTTGCTCCAAAGACACCTCCTAAGACTTGAGCTAAAATATATCCTGGAACAAGGTTCCACTCAAGTTCTCCTGCTAAAGCTAATGAGGTGGTAACTGCAGGGTTTATATGTGCACCACTGATCTCTCCAACAGCATAAATTCCAAATGTTACTGACAGTCCCCAACCAATTGTGGTGATGATCCATCCAGAACCTTTGGCATAGGATTGATTAAGGCTTGTTGCGGCATTTACACTGTTGCCAAAATAGAGTAGGATAGCGGTACCTATGAATTCTGCTAGATAGACTGACATGTGGCTCTTATTTATCGTAATAATACGATAATAGAATGTATAAAAAAAAGGCATCAGGATGTCGCACCGCTACAACCGCCTACCCTTGCTCTGTTCCCAGCCTGGGGGAGTTCAGCAGGAGCTGGTCGCATCCCTCTGCCATTGGCTGCAAAGGTATTAAGAAATTATGAATGGAGAAGTGTTGATTGAAAAAATAGATGAGAATTACATCTTACTGGATATACCGATTGATGGTTTTCTCATCTATAATTCAATGATTAGGCATAAATAAGTCTTTACTCGGATTCCTTTCTGGTAAAGAAGTCTTTTTTCATGTAAAGCTGGAATTCTAAAGAGCTGCTTTCTTTAAACTCATCTACCTCTAAGTCTTCATATATATCTTCATCAAAATTCATATCAGTTTTTTCTACCTGTCCATCGGGGTGAATGATAAGTTCAGTTCCTGAAAAATCAATAGGATTTACAGCAACAAGTACCTGATAATCTTCGAAAACTCTTTTGAAATATTTGAATACTATAGCGTCTTTTTTACCCACTTTTTGAACGATTTAAAATCTTTAAAATGAAATAAACGAAATATCCTGCTCCAATTCCAATTATGGCACCTGCCAAAATATCTCCTAGATAATGGACTCCTAAATATACCCTAGAGTAAGCAACAACACTAGCCCATATTATTAGTAGCCAGATCAATGGCTTTTTGTCTCGCAATAGTAACCATGTAAATATGGCTATAGCGAAAGAGTTACTCGAATGGCTCGATGCAAATCCATATTGCCCTCCACAACCTTTGAGTAGCTGTATGGTCGATTTTAGTTCAGGATCATAGCAAGGTCTTAATCTTTCCACCCAAGGTTTAAGAATTCCAGATGCAAGCTGATCACTGACAGTGATCAACACGATTATTGAGATCAGTATTTGCCAAATAGGTATTTTAGAATCCTTATACATCCAAAAAAGGATTAAAGCATAAAGTGGTATCCACACATATTTGTCACTGATCCAAGGCATCAGGAAGTCAAAGAAACTGTTATGTGCTCCATTGATGACCTGGAAAAGAGCTTTGTCCCAATCTTCCAAAGTACTGATCAACCTACCCAATTAATTCCTTTTTTAAGTTTCGAGAGGGTCTGTGACTCAAGAGAGTTTTTTCTTGGCTCGTGATTATATTCCCATCCTGCCATCGGAGGTAGGCTCATCAATATAGATTCAGTTCTGCCGTCAGTCTCAAGCCCAAATTTAGTGCCACGGTCCAAAACAAGATTGAATTCGACATATCTACCTCTTCGCATCATCTGCCAATCTTTTTCTTTCTGACCGAAAGGCTTGATAGAGTTTTTATTCATTAAGTGCGTATATATCGGGGCGAAGGATAATCCTATATCCTTGACAAAGCTGAAAATATCTTGCTTCGATTTTTCTTTGTCCTCTGATAAATGGTCGAAAAAGATCCCACCAATTCCTCTGGTTTCATCTCGATGTTTCACAAAGAAATAATCATCTGCCCAATGCTTGTACTCTTTGTAAAAGTTAGAATCATGTTTATCACAAACTGCCTTGAGTTTTCTGTGGAAGTACTTAGCATCTTCATCATCGACATAATGAGGCGTCAGGTCAATGCCTCCACCAAACCAATAAGTTCCAGTAGACATCTCGAAGTACCTGATATTCATATGGATAATTGGAACCCATGGATTTTCCGGATGAAGTACGATTGATACGCCAGTTGCAAAAAAATCTCCTTCCGTAAGTCCGAATGACTGAAGTATTTTTTCAGGTGTTTTGCCATGAACTTCAGAGAAATTAACTCCTCCTTTTTCAATGATGTTTCCGTGCCTGATTACTCGGCTGCGACCACCACCGCCTCCCGGTCGGTTCCATCGGTCTTCTTCGAAGGTTCCAATACCATCAGATTTTTCTAATTCTTGACAAATATGATCTTGTATATTCCTAAATACTGAAGAAATCTCCTCTTTCAACAATTCAGCCATATCACAAAAATAGTTTTTTGTTAAGAATAAAGGTCAAGAGTCGCTTCTAGTTTTAAAACGAACAGTTGGTTACTTTATAAGTTGTAGATTTACCTACCGTTCGTTAGCTTTTTTGAGCGAAGGTCTGAATAAATATATAAATTTACGCCTCAAACTATCACTTATGGAGTTGGCCAAAAGAGAGACCAAGCAAATTAAAAAAGAGATTAGTTTGCCAAAAAACATATTAGAAAATGGCTATAGACTTATGCAGACTGCCTATCATATGGCAGTTCTATATGATGAGAATAAAGCGGTTTGCAGCAAATACGTACATAGCACATCTAGGGGGCACGAAGCCATACAATTAGCGGCTGGTTTTCAGCTGACCGAAAAAGACTTTGCCTCGCCTTACTATAGAGATGAGTCCATTCTTCTTGGAATTGGCATGGAACCGCATGAATTGATGCTTCAATTATTAGGAAAAAAAGATGATCCCTTCTCAGGAGGCAGAACCTATTATGGACACCCTTCATTAAAAAGGGAGGGTTTTCCAGTTATTCCACATCAGAGTTCCGCTACAGGAATGCAAGCAATTCCAGCCACTGGTATGGCTCACGGACTTCATTATTTGGAACAAGAAAAGTTGATCCATGAGAATGACAAGTCCGTGGTGCTTTGTTCATTAGGAGATGGTTCTGTGACAGAGGGGGAAGTATCAGAAGCTATGCAAATGGCCGTTTTGCATGATTTACCGATTATTTACCTTATTCAGGACAATGATTGGGGAATCAGTGCTACAGGTAAGGAAATGCGGGCAATGGATGCATATGAATTCGCAGCAGGATTCAAAGGAATGAAACGAATGCGAGTAGATGGATCTGACTTTGTTGATTCTTACCATGGAATGACCAAGGCATTCAACTATGTTAGAAATAATAGAAAACCAATCTTAGTTCATGCTAAGACTCCATTATTAGGTCATCATACTTCTGGAGTTAGAAAAGAATGGTACCGAGGAGATCACGACTTAGACGAGCACCAAAAAGACGATCCGATTCCTAAGTTAAGAAAGGAGTTGAAGAAGAACGGTTTTAAAGAATCTGATCTGGTTAAGCTAGAGGATGATACAAAAGCTTTTGTTCAGTCGGAATATGCCAGAGCTTTGAATGCTGTCGATCCAGATCCTGCAACAGTCTTCGATCACGAGTTTGCTCCAACACCGATAACAGAAGAAAGAGGACAAAGAAAGCCAAGAGGGGCTGAAAAAGTGGTCATGGTGGATGCTGCCCTTCATGCTGTGGATGATATTTTAAGAAACCATCCAGAGGCATTGTTTTATGGACAAGATGTAGGAGGAACCTTAGGAGGTGTTTTCAGAGAGGCCGCTACATTAGCACAGAAATACGGAGATAGTCGTGTTTTTAATACGCCCATTCAAGAAGCTTATATTGTCGGTTCTACTGCAGGAATGTCTGCCGTGGGTGCTAAACCCATAGTTGAAATTCAGTTTGCAGATTATATCTGGCCAGGTATTAATCAATTAGTCGAGGAGCTTTCAAAAAGCTGCTATCTAAGTGAAGGTAAATTTCCGATCCAATCTCTTATTAGAGTGCCGATTGGTGCATATGGTGGTGGAGGACCATACCATTCAGGTAGTGTTGAGTCGACTCTCCTAAATATTAGAGGAATCAAAGTGGTTTACCCATCTAATGCTGCCGATATGAAAGGATTAATCAAAGCGGCTTTTCATGATCCAAATCCCGTAGTGATGTTGGAGCATAAAGGATTATACTGGTCTAAAGTGCCAGGCACGGAAGAAGCCAAGACATTTGAGCCTGATGCTGAGTACATCATACCATTAGGGCAGGCCAGAATAGCGCAAGAGGCTGGCAAAGATGCTATTGAGAATGGTGAATCTTGTCTGGTGATCACTTATGGAATGGGAGTTTACTGGTCAAAAGCAGCTAGTAAGAAATTCAAAGGTCAAGTCGAGATTTTAGATTTAAGAACTTTAAATCCGATTGATTGGGATATGATCCAAGAGAGAGTAGGAGTTCACAATAAAGCACTTGTCCTTACAGAAGAGCCATTACTTAATTCATTTGCGGAATCTTTAGCTGGTAGAATATCCCAGCAATGTTTTGAACAACTAGATGCACCTGTTATGGCTTACGGAGCAGAAAACCTTCCAGCAATTGCGTTGAATGTAGAGCTTGAAAAGGCCATGTTACCAACACCTGAGAAGGTGGAGAAGCAATTAGAAAAGCTTTTGGGATATTAAAAGGGATAGCCTACCGCAATATTCCAAACTGTTTGATTGTTTATGGAAAATGGTTTTAACCATCTTTGGCCTTCGGGAAACCGAGGGTCTTTTAGTTTATGACCTGCATCGAATCGGAATACTAAAAAGTCAAAATCGAATCTTAGTCCGAATCCTGCTCCAATTGCTAATTCGTTGATGAACTTATCAGCCTTGAATTGGCCTCCACCAGAGAAAAGAGTTGTTTCATTATCTTCAGCATATCGCCACACATTTCCTGCATCAACAAAGAAAGCCCAATCAATAAAGCCGGTTATTTTGCCTCTATATTCGACATTCATTTCAAACAAGATTTCCCCCGGTCTTTCAAACCGATAGCTAGCATCGGTATCTCTGTCAGGGATAGGTTGACCATTTTCTAATTCTGGATCACCATTGTCATCTAGCTTTAAAGGAAATGCAGATCCCGGTCCAAGACGTCTTGGGCTCCAAGCTCTGTTACTACTACTACCTCCTGTAAAAAAGAATTTTTCATAGGGTAATGTCTTTGCATCACCATAAGGAATAGCTGCGCCAGCATTTATTCTCCAGTGCCAGCTATTATTAGCATTAACAGGGATGAATTTTCTGTAGTCTATCTGAGCTTTGGCAAATTGATAGAAGGTTAGGTTATTATTATCTAATAAACCAGTTCCTAAAAGACCATAAAATGTTCCGCCCGCTTCTAGAAACAATCTTGTAAAAGTAGAAGGAGTGTTTTGATTACCATAATTATTATTGAAAACGGCATTAAAGGATGTGCTGGAAACAAATGACTGATTAAAAGATTCCCTAAGTGTGTTTCCTTGTAGAAAGAGGTCATCCAATTGTTTTTGAAAATCAGGATTTATGTCCACGGTATTGACCAAGTTAATATCAGCAATATTCAAACGATATGAATTTGTGCCTTTTTCATTCTGCCATGTAAAAGCATAGGTTCCATTGATATTACTCCTCACATATTCGCGTCTTCTATTAAAAGAGAAACCGAGATTTAACGTACTCTTGGCATTAAATGCATTTCTGCTTAAATCTCTAGACTTAAAAGGAGTGACAAACCTAGGAAACGTTAAACTAAGGCTGCTACCATATTGCAAATTACTTAGCGCCCCACTTTGGTCAGTAGCTGCAGAAACACCATCCGAACCCACGAAGCCACTGAACTGAAGAATTTCAGCACCTTGAAAAGTATTTCTATTTCTTAATGAAAGATTATAAAAAGGGCCAAGCGTACCTTCGGTAACATTGACACCTAGCTCTTGAGTTAACTGAAACGTTTGTAGTGGTGATGTATAGATATTGGCTAAGAATTTACCCTGAACGAGAGTTGTGTCAAAATTAATATTGACAAATCGAAACATGTCCATGCTCAGTAACTGTCGTTGGGTATTCAATACATCATTGTAATTGTACTGTTGTTGAGGGTCTAACTTAAGTCGGGTATCCAATACTTTCGGGGAGTAGTAAGATTTAGCAAATCTATAATGGACTCCTTCAAATTGATCTTCAATTTGCACAGCCTCTGCACCATTTGTGTTAACGATCAAAGAATCAATATCGAATTGCTTATGATAATCTCTCTCGGCCGGTTTATTGATGACTGTCGTAATCCAAAGGTCTTGAGCATTAGGGGCGTACTCGATAACGAATTCAATATATCGTTTGGTAAACTCGAAATACCCTGTGTTTCTTAATAGTAGGTCTATACGATTTTGTTCTTCTTCAAGATTTTTTCGATCATAGTAGTCACCAACTTGTAGATAAGAATCTTCCTTTGACTCAATGATGATTCTGGTTAGCGTTGTGTCTCCAGTACGCAAATTTAGACTATCAATAAAGCTTTGCTGTCCTTCTTCTATTACAAATGTTTGAAAGACCTTTCGTTTCTTTTCTTTCTTCTCGACCTCAACTTCAGCATTTCTAAATCCTTTGCTCAGCAGGTAGTTTTCTATCCTTAAAGCAGATTGCTGGATCAGTGTGCTGTCATAAATGGCCAAAGGTGTTCCTGTTCTCATTCGGCCATTTCCTAAGCGAAGTTTTTTATCGAATCTCTCTAGCCTCCTGGTTTTTCTTGATTCTAGTTTCCTTGTGCTTCTATCATTTTTAGCCCTTTCTGAAATTTCAGAGTCTATCTTTTGAATGAAAGCTTCTCGTTTAGATTGGATCTTGGCGGAGTCAAAGGCATCTTCACCAGTTTCATAAATAAATGATCCTACAGGACCCAGAATTGGAAATCTGATGTTGGGTTCAAGTAAAATTTGATCGTATATGTCGTTTTTATTAGCTTCCTTTACACCTTTGATATTCTGTTCATAAAGCAGATTTTCGCCATTATTGAGGTATTTAACGCCAGAGCATGAGGCGAAAATGGTGGTGCAGAATATTAATAAGAATAGTCGGTTTCCTAGCTTCACAAAAAACAATCTCTATGCTCTCTAAACGGCAATTAAAGTACTTTAAATCTCTGCAATTAAAAAAAAATCGTCAGGCAGAGCGTAAGTTTCTGGTAGAAGGTGCGAAAGGTACGGAAGAACTGCTCAAATCTAGCTTAAAGACCGAAGCAATAATTGTGACCGAGGAATATTTAGATCAACTTAATCCTTCACTGTTAAATAATGTTGAAGTTATAATAGCAAAGGAGCGTGAGCTTACTCAAATAGGAACCTTCAGGTCTAATAATACTGTCATAGGTGTAGCAGAAATGACAAATCAAGTAGATGTTGAATTGATCAAAGATGATATTATTCTCCTGATCGATTCTGTAAATGATCCTGGGAACTTAGGAACCATTATTAGAGTAGCTGATTGGTATGGATTGAAGAATATTATCTGCAGTTTGGATACAACAGACGTTTACAATCCAAAGGTTATCAATTCAACAGTGGGCTCTTTCACACGGGTAGGGGTTCACTATACAGACTTAGTTTCATATTTAGAGAAGTGTAATTCTAAGGTTTATGGAGCTCTTTTAGAGGGGAATTCTATTTATGAAACTGAATTAGGAAAAGGTGTAATACTTATGGGAAGCGAATCCCATGGTATTTCTGATGATCTAATTCCGTTTATTACTCAGCCCATCAGAGTTCCTAGAAGAGGAGGGGCAGAGTCTCTTAATGTGGGAGTTGCTACTGCCGTTGTGCTCGATAATTTTTTTAGATCTTAAGCTTCTTGAGAACTCGCTTCTTCCATCATGGCTTCTGCGGTGTCTTTACCTAGATAGTTATCTATAAAGTAATGAGCAACATATAGAATTGGGGTCAGAAGGATAGCAATCAGGAATTTGTAAATGTAATTGGTGACACCTACTGCAAGCACCTGGGTAATGCTCCAGGGACCAAGAAAGTAGAACGCTACAATTAAGACCACAAAGCTATCAATGAGTTGAGAGATTAGTGTTGAGCCCGTAGCTCTTAACCATATCTTTTTCTTACCAGTGATCTTCCTAAGTTTATGAAATACAAACACGTCAACAAATTGGCTAATTATAAAAGCCACTAGAGATGCAAAAATGATGTTTAGTCCTTGAGAGAGTACTTTTTCAAAGGCATAGTTAATATTGAAAGGTTCTCCATTTTCATTCACAGCATTTACTTCCAACCAAAAGTCGGCCGGTATAAGTTTCATGGCTAAAAAGATGACGATGAATGCATATGCGATCAAACCTACGGTTATGAATGTTATCCTTCTAACTCCCTTTTTACCAAAATATTCATTGATTATATCTGTTGTGATAAACACTACTGGCCACAAGATCACCCCGGCAGTGAGATTGAATTGTAGTAGGTAATCTCCGAATAGGGGGGTATTCAAAGGTTCAAACCCTAAAGATCTTTCAGCAGAAAATATCTTTCCACCAATTAGCTCAGCAATTAATGCATTGGTGATAAAAACACCACTTAGGATAATGAAAAGGCTGGTTTTCTTGTCTTTTAGGATGGAAGAAACCATAATTTAACTCTCTAAGGTAAATTCAACGCCTTCAATAGCTAAGTAAGATTCTTTGAAAACTTCCCTAGCTTCTAGCTCTAAAGGTTCAAGGTCTTTGTATCGTGCTGAAAAGTGCCCCAGCAGTAATTTCCCAACATTAGCCTGTTTTGCAATAGAAGCAGCTTCTTTGGCAGTACTATGATACGTAGTAGATGCCCTATCAAGATGCTCCTCCAGAAAGGTAGACTCATGGTAGAGCATGTCCGAATCCTTGATAATTGGTAATATGGATTCATTATACTTGGTATCTGAGCAATAGGCATACTTAAAAGACTGTCTAGGCTCAATAGTCAACTCTTCATTGGCAAAGAGCACTTTTCCTTCTTCATCTAAAATATCTTCTCCTTTTTTCAATCCTATGATATCTCTGACAGAGATATCTTCTGGAATTTTCTCCTTGATCAGTCTTCGGTTTTTAGGCTTCTCTTCAAACAAGAAACCACTGCAAGGTATTCGATGGTCAAGAGGAATTGAATAGACCTTTAAAAGGTCATCTTCATGAATCACCTGATGTTTTTGTGTGTCGATTTCATGAAAACTGACTTCATAATTGAATACTGTCTCAGAGTATTTAAGTTGAAGGGTAATGATCTCAGCCAGGCCTTTTGGCCCATAAAGATTTAAAGGCTTGTTTCTTCCCATTAAGTGCATAGAAGAAAGCAAGCCCATAAGACCTAGATAATGATCACCATGGAGGTGAGAGATAAAAATATTATTGATCTTTTGTGCCCTTAATTTATATCGCTTCAGTTGAAGTTGAGTTCCTTCGCCACAGTCTACAAGATGATACTTACCTTCTACATTGATCAATTGAGAAGTGTGGTGCCTTCTATGAGCTGGGGTTGCAGAATTTGATCCTAATATTTTTACTCTTATGCTCAAAACTTAGGTTTAATCCTCTTCTGGGCTATTTGCCAATATCAAATCTTTGGCAGCCTCATCTGATGCCAGAATAGTTAAGACCTTGTTGAGTTGAGAGATAGTTAATAGTTTGTCTACAAAAGGAGTGATCTCCGATAGAATAAATGCTCCCCCTGCTTCTCGATAAGCACTATTTCCTCTTAGTAATGCACTTAAACCTGAAGAGTCCGCATATTTTGTTTGAGACAAATTTAAGATCAAGTTTTCAACTCCTTGAGTTTGTAAAGAAACAAGCTCTGATTTTAGCTCAGGAGATAAGGTAGAGTCTAATTTCTCTTCCTCTAGTTTGAAAATTGTATATAGTTCTTCTTTCTCTATAGAAAATTTCATTCGCGTTTTTGTTTTTACTTAATACCTAAACAAGGTACAATTCAATAACAAGATGTGAAACAGTTGATTGGTTTGAATTGCTACTTATTTGTCAGGTATGAGTTAATATTATTTTCGATTCGTTCAGCAACCTTTGTTCCGCTTTGTTTTTGGAAAGGTTCACCTGTCACTTTTTCATACAATTCAATATACCTGTCAGATATGGACTGTATTACTTCGTCAGTCATTTCTGGGATACTTTGCCCTTCTTTGCCTTGAAAGCCGTTTTCGATTAGCCATTGACGAACGAACTCTTTTGACAGTTGTTTTTGTTTTTCTCCTGTCGCTTGTCTGTCGGCATAGCCTTCTTTGTAAAAATACCTTGAAGAATCTGGCGTATGAATCTCATCGATCAGATAGATTTCGCCTTTGTACTTACCGAATTCATATTTGGTATCTACTAGAATTAAGTCTTGTTCTGCGGCTATTTCAGTTCCTCTTTGGAATAAGGCCCGAGTGTATTCTTCTAATTTGACATACTCTCCCTCCGAAATGATGCCCTGACTTAGAATTTCCTCTCTTGAAATATCCTCATCATGTCCTTCTTTTGCTTTAGTTGTAGGAGTAATTATCGGAGATGGGAGTTTATCATTCTCCTTTAGGCCTTCAGGCAGAGGTACTCCACAAAGGACTCGTTTGCCTTCTCTATATTCTCTCCAAGCATGGCCGGCCAAATAACCTCTAATGACCATCTCTACTGCATAAGTTTCACACTTCAGCCCAACACTAACATTCGGGTCAGGAGATACTTTGATCCAATTAGGAACTATGTCTTTCGTAGCATTGAGAAATTTGAGTGCTATCTGATTTAAAACTTGTCCTTTAAAGGGTATAGCTCTAGGTAAAACTACATCGAATGCAGAGATTCGATCTGTAGCGATCATGGCCAACTCGTCCTCAAAAAAGTAGATATCCCTGACCTTTCCGCTGTAGAAATCAGTCTGATTTGGGAATTGAAAGTGGGTTTCTTTTATACCTTCGATCATCAGGTAAAATTAGTCAAAATTAGAATCTAGATTTTAGAAAGGTTAATTTTCTGTACTACTCATTAGTTGTCCATTGGAGTAAGTTTCGACTTTGGTGACTTCTTGTTGAGTATTGAAGTAAGTCCAAGTTCCCTGCCTGACATCATAAAGATGATTCCCTTTAATTTTGATATCGCCAGATTGATAATATTCAAAGTACCTTCCTGATTTCTGACCATTCAGATAAGTAGTTTCAATTTTCTTTTTACCATTCTCGAAATAAGAAGTTGACAAACCTGTATTTCTTCCAAATTTGAAAGGCTTAGTTTCTTTAAGGTCACCTTTCTTGTCATAATATTCCACTAAACCGTTGATCAATCCGGATTCATAAGGAGTCTTAGATGCTAAGGTGCCATCTTCATAATAGGTAGTCCAATTTTTTACCTTCTTCCCATTTTGGTAGATCTCTTCAGTTTTGAGTTGTCCAGACTTATAATAACTGCGAATGGTTCCATCTTTTGTCACTCGTGTATAGTCTTCTACCCACATGATTTCGCCTGTTTCAAAGTAAGTTATGTTCTTGCCTATCTTAGCCCCCCTCTGGTAACTCTGAACTTCTTTCGGAGCACCTGAATCGTAATAGGTCTTTCTTACTCCATCAAAGATCCCATCGATATAGCTCCCTTCATCTATCAGCTGGCCTTGTTTATTATACTTTTCGTAAGCGCCATTTTTATATCCATTGATATAATTGTAAACCCATTCTTTGTTTTCATTGGAATAGTAGGTTTGATAAATCCCATTAATTACTCCGTTTTGATAAGTGAATTTGGAAGATAGTGAGCCACTTGGGTAATAAGTTTTGGCTTCACCATCTTGCTTGCCTTTTAGATAGGTGAATTCTTGTTTAATACTTCCTTCTGGATAATATTCTCTGGCTAGTCCGTTGGGAATCCCTGATTCAAATTTAATTTCACTTTTAAGATCACCATTATCATAAAAGGATTGAACAACTCCATTGAGTTCGCCTTTAGTGTAAGCACCTTTCTGAATGGGAGCTCCATTCTTAGCGAATACTTCGAACGGGCCTGTTTTTATACCATTTTCATATGTGGTTTTAGATATAAGTTGACCTGTTTCATAAAATTCTAGAAAAGTACCGTCAGGTTTTCCTTCTGAAAACTGACCTTTAATTGATACTTCTCCTTGTTCAAAGTATTTAGTATAAGCCCCATGAATCTTGTTTGAGTCACCTTCTAGAATGACATACTTTTCTTTGACTTGTTTGAACTCAGGGGGATAATAAGTAGTGATGGTGTCCTGTGCCCTGGTCAATGAGAACAGGCTCAAACTGATGATAGTAGTAATTAGTGTCTTTCTCATAAAAAAAGCCTTACGTAAAAATACGTAAGGCTCTCAAAATTAGTATGATAATCTTAAAGTTTCTCAATAACCATCGCAGAAGCACCACCTCCGCCATTGCAAATTCCGGCAACACCGATCTTGCCGCTATTTTGCTCAAGTACGCTGCATAGAGTAGTTACAATTCTATTGCCAGAAGCACCTAATGGGTGACCTAAGGATACAGCACCGCCATTCACGTTTACCCTATCTGAGTCAAGACCAAGCTCTTTATTGTTAGCAATGGCCACTACTGAAAATGCTTCATTGATCTCATAGAAATCAACATCTTCTTTAGTGATACCTGCAATGCTCATGGCTTTTGGGATAGCTTTGGCTGGAGCTGTTGTAAACCATAAAGGTTCTTGAGCAGCATCAGCAAATCCTCTGATCTTAGCGATTGGTTTAAGTCCAAGTTCTTCAACCTTTTCCTTACTCATTAAAACCATAGCAGAAGCCCCATCATTAATAGTAGATGCATTGGCAGCAGTGACAGTTCCTTCTTTGTTAAATACAGGGCGCAGTGAAGGTATTTTTTCAAAGAATACATTATTGAATTCCTCGTCCTCATCCATGATGATTGGATCGCCTTTTCTTTGCGGGATCTCTACTGGAACGATCTCATTTTTAAACTTGCCTGCTTTTGTCGCGGCTTCAGAGCGTTTGTATGAATTGATAGCATACTCATCCTGTTCTTCTCTGGAAATGTTCATTTCTTTTGCCGTGTTATCGGCACAGTTGCCCATTGGGAACTCATTGTATACTTCCCATAAACCGTCTTTGACTAATCCATCAACCAATTCGCCATTACCATATTTATAACCATACCTGGCTTTAGGGATATAATAAGGAATGTTTGACATGCTTTCCATTCCACCAGCCACTATAACATCTTGTAATCCGAGCATAATAGATTGTGCTCCCAGCATGATAGACTTCATTCCTGATGCGCAAACTTTGTTGATGGTTGTACAAGGAACATTGTCATTGAGTCCGGCTCCAAGTGCAGCTTGTCTTGCAGGGGCTTGACCCAGTCCTGCAGAAACGACATTACCCATGAATACTTCTTGCACTTCTTTAGCATCTACTCCTGCTTTTTCTAAAGCGCCTTTAATCGCGAATGAACCTAATTGAGTAGCTGTAAAACCAGCCAATTTGCCACCAAAACTTCCGATTGGAGTTCTAGCTGCGGAAACTATATATACTTCCTTCATATCCTTTTTTCAGTTTACCTAACGAGTGTTAGCAAAGATAAGAAATGAGAAGGAGAATAAAAGAGGAGAGAGGTTCGATTTATGATTCAATAAAAAAGGTCAGCTATGTGGCCGACCTTCTATTTATAATTCGTTGTTCGGAGCTATCACCAATCTGGTTTGCTGGAGTCTTTTTGCTTTTCAGCTTTTCGCTTTTTCTGTTGAACGTATTGAATTTCATTGTTTTTCATTGCTTCTAAGATCATCTGAGCTTTTTCTAAAGGAATGTTCATCTCCTTAAGCTTTTCCATTAGTTTCTCCATAGGATCTTCTTTCTGCTCACCCTCTTCCTGCTGCTCTTGTTCTTGCTGCTCCTGCTGCTGTTGCTCCTGTTTTTGCTCCTGTTCTTCGTTCTGCTGTTGCTCTTGCTTCTCTTGGTTTTCCTGATCTTGCTCCTGCTGTTCTTGTTGTTCCTGATTCTGTTGTTCCTGATCTTGATTTTCTTGTTGATCTTGCTGCTGCTGATCTTGTTGGTCTTGATTTTCTTGCTCTTGCTCCTGCTGTTGACGGATGATCTTTTTTAGCAACTCATAATTATAACGAGCCTGCTCATTGTATGGATTTTTGAGTAATGCACTTTTAAAATTACCTAAAGAAGTCTGGATGAAGGATTCTTTCTCATCTGGAGATTGCTCACTCATTTTATAGCTGATAATACCTAATTGATTATGAGCAGAGGAGGCAAGTGACTTTTCATTAGAGGAGGTTACCGTTCGATAATTTTTATCTGCGATATCGAAATACTGGAGGTCTCCACTGATTGCTTGGAGTTGGCTACTGTCTTGAACTTGTGTCTTCCCGCTGCTAATATCGCTTAGCAATCCCATATTGTTTCCACCATAAGAAAGCAGATAGGCGGCATTGGCCAGATTCAATCTCGCATTATCGTCTTCTACTTGTAATGAATCAATCAATAGCTTATATGACTCAACAGCAAGTGCTAAATCACCAGATTCATAGGCCATTTTTGCTGTACGTTTCAGCTTATTAGATTTAGCGATCTTGGTTACGGGATCCGTAACACTTACAAATACAATCAGTAAGCCTATTAAATATTTCATATTCTCAGTGTTTTTCTTCTGATCATGGCATCTATGGCTAAAAGTACCAGTGCACCGATTAAAAAGAAATAAAATTTATTGGCAGAAGCATCAATTGTCCTTGCATCGCGGATCTCTCCTTCAACTTCATTGATTGCTCTGATCAATCTTTCAACATCATTTTGCTCCTGATTGATCTCAAAATACTTTCCTCCAGTATCAACAGCCAATTTCCTTAACGATTTTGAGTTCAATTTGGTTACTACTTCCTGTCCTTGTCGATCTCGTTTGAAACCATTGGATTGACGAATCTTTGAGCCTGTTTCTGTACCTACTCCTAAAGCAAAAAGTTGAATTCCACTGTTTACAATATCTTTAGCAGCATCTTCCGTTTCATCTCCAAAATCTTCTCCATCGCTTATCATTAAGACGATCTTTGCTTTTTGCTGGGTAATAGGCGTTTCTGTAGCATCTAATTTGTCATATGCCATGCTAAGAGGTGCTCCAAAATCTGTTCCAGCATTTGGAACCAAACTAGTGTTGAGTGTACTAATGAAAAGGCTTAGGGCACTCTGATCGTAAGTGAGAGGACATTGTACAAATGCTTCTGAACTGAAGATGATCAAACCGATCCTGTCTGAACTGAAAGCTTCAACTATATTCTTTAATTCGAACTTGATCTTTTCAAGTCTTGTAGGTTGAATGTCAAAAGCATTCATAGATTGTGAGAGATCTACCGCAATATATATGTCTTTGCCTTCTGACTTTACTTCTTTACTAGTCTCTCCAAAAGAAGGTCCTAAAAGGGCAATAAGGAGAAGTACTAATGCCAGACTTCTTAATAAGATTTTAAAGAAAAGTGGTCTGAAGGTGGTTTCCATTCGTTTTGATAGCACCAACAATCGACTGATGTAAATTCCATAGGCTATCAGGAAGACTCCTAAAACAACCCATTCATAAGTTCCTATGCTTTTAAACCAAGTGATCTCCATAATCAGGCTTCAAATATAATTAAGTAAACGACTGAATGCGTACCATTCGTCACCTACAATATGCCTTTCCTGTTAAAGGATGTTAAGAAAATCTTCTAAATAATGACTTAGGTCAATATTTTCTCTTTGACCAGTTCGTAAATTGTATCCCTTGATACACTTATACTCTAAAATTAAGGAATTGCTAAAGTCTAAGAAGAAGTATATCTGTTTTGTGGGTACCAATGCAGGTGCTTTTACTGTTAAAATAGAGGCATCAATCAAAGAAGTTGCCGTGAGTATTGGTATAGGCTTATCGATGGTCAAAAAGATCATCGGATTTCATAGTGGTGAAATTTGGGCTGAGTCTGATGGCAAGAGTGGTTCCAAGATTAATTTAACCTTACCTAAATAGTTTCAATATGATCAAACTCAGTGTACTCTATATTGAAGACAATCCTTACGATGCTGATTTGGTGAATGCTTATTTAGAGCAGAGCGCTTGGGCAGAGTTTAGTGTAGTTTGGGTAAAGGACCTAAAAGACGCTGTTCTTCAACTTGATCAACACGATTTTCATCTTGTAATGTTAGACTTTGACTTGCCAAGCTTAGACACCTTTGATTCATTAAGAAGTCTAAAGCACTTGGGTAAAAACTGTAGTATTGTCATATATACAAGTTTATCAGAGAGCGATAGGGCATTAGAATCTCTGAAAATCGGGGCTGATGATTTTTTACTTAAGGAAAATGTTGATGCCGATTCACTAGCCAAGTCTTTATTGTTTGCCTATCAAAGGCGGCAAAGAATCAAGGCATTAGAAGAAGCCAATAGTAATCTACAGAAATTTAATGCCGCTGCTGAGCAATCTGCCAATACAGTGGTGATCACCAATATCAAGGGAGAGATCGAGTATGTCAATCAGAAATTTGTAGAGGTAACAGGCTACACCAAAGAGGAAGTGATCGGTAATAACCCAAGGGTCTTAAAATCAGGCAAGCAGGATAGGTCCTATTATGAGGAGTTATGGCAAACGGTGCTTTCAGGCAAGCCATGGAGAGGCAAGTTTGAGAATATCAAAAAAGATGGCACCCCTTTTTGGGAAGAAGCGGTGATCTCACCTATAACCAATAAGGATGGAGAGGTCACGCATTTCGTAGCCAATAAAGAAAACGTAACAGAGAAAAAATTCTTATCTGATGAATTAGAGGCTACGCTGAGAAGGTTAGAGCGTTCACATGATATTGCCAAACTCGGGAGTTTTGAATATGATTTCGAAAGACAAGAGTTCATCCATGTTTGTAAACATGTTGCTGACTTGTTGCCTGTTGATATTGAACTCTTTTTTCAAGACTATTCCTCTTGTGCAGAGCGTCATGATTGTGATTGTGGTCATTCCAATCAATTAGATCGCTGTCGCAGAGAAGAACAGGCCCAGTGTATCTATTATATCCCTTCAAAAGAGATTTATATTGAGATCACCTCCCAGCCACTATTGGAGAACGGAAAGCTAAAAAAATGTTCAGGTACTGTCCAAAACGTTACTGAATCGATGGTATCTGCACAAGAGGTCACCCGTCAGAGAGATCAATTCAAGAGCTTTTTTGAGTCTGAAGCGGTAGGTGTCCTCCATATTGATACTGAGGGGAACGTACAAGAGGTCAATCAAGCAATGATCGATCTTCTAGGCCTAGAATCAAAGAGTCAGTACCCAAAGAATGTTTTTGAAGTATAGTGGGATATTTTTTTATCGAGATGGTGCTGAAATGAAGTTGGAGGAGATACCCGCTTATAGGAGTGCCAAGCATGGAGAGGTCGTAGATAATTCCTTAATTGGTATGCATGTCGGTGAAAGTGTGCGGTGGTTAGCTGTGCGTTCTTCTCCGATCAAAGATGACCATGGAGTCGTCAGTGGAGCTGTTGTCATTTTGAATGACCTGATAAAATTAATTACCGCTGAAAATGTAATTCGTGAGAATGAACAAAGACTCAGGCTATCGCATAGTATCGGTAAAATTGGAATCTCGGAATTCAACCTAAAGACAGGGGGGTACTTCTGGTCAGATGAGCTTTGCGATATTTTTGAAATACCCCATAAAGAAGAGCCAGTTGAGCTGAGTGAATTCGAAAAATTCATAGTTCCTGAAGATATTGAGCGGGTAATGAGTGGCTATGCCAAGGACTTGGAGACAAAAAGTGATGTTCAAGTAGATTACAGGATCCGAACCGGTGTACAGACTAGTTTGAAGTTTAATATCACTAAAAGGATTCAGCTAGGGGGTGGTCTTAGGCTAGGGGCTTACAATCAATAATTTATAGTATTGCTGCCTTCAATAAGATCTGAGATTAAGGTCACCAAAAGAATCTTTATTGAATTAGCTCATGCTTATAGCGATGGCTATCCCTTCTTTGAGATGAACTTAGGGTTTAAGATTTTAAAGAATTGAATCTTACTCAAATAAAAAAGCCTCAGTATTTACTGAGGCTTTTTTGTGATCCGCCCAGGACTCGAACCTGGAACCTACTGCTTAGAAGGCAGTTGCTCTATCCAGTTGAGCTAGCAGACCTCCGTGCTTTGTTAAAAGCGAGTGCAAATATAGGGAAATGGATTTTTTAGTGTCAATGAATTGCTAAAAAAATCTAAAGAAATTAAAGAAGTTATTTTTAGCCTCTCGAAAACCATTTACTGACGTATTCAAACTAGCATCAAGCCTCTATTTATTTTATCTTCATGAGGAATAAACTCCTGCATGAAAACCGACTTAACTTCAGAAAATCTTAAAAAAGCAGCCTTTTGGGTAATCATCATGGCTGGGGCTATCTTTTGCTTGATCTATTTTAGATCATTTTTAGAGCCAATTGTTCTGGCTCTGCTGGTGTGGTATCTGATCAGAACAACTAGAAAATACATAGCTAAGTTGTCTATAGGGGGGCGCACCTTGCCTCATTGGTTGCAAAGAATCGTAGCTTTTTTAGTTACACTCACTTTCTTCTATGGTATTTATCAGATCATTTCGGTAAACGTTTCGCTTATCAGTGATAACGCAGAGAGTTACGATGAAAACTTAAGGCTCTTTTTAGGGCAACTTAGGGAGTTTACTACTAATTATGACTTTTTACCTCACTTTGAAGATTCAATACAGAGTATTGATTATCAATCAATCTTGAGTGGTATTTTTAACTCTGTAAGTGTAGCCTTGGGGAACTTCACTCTCGTTATCGTTTACGTGATCTTTTTTCTAATTGAAGAGAACCATTTAAGCGGAAAACTTATGAACATGTTCGCTAAGGAAAAGAGTAGAAAAAGTGTTTCAGATATCTTTCAACGCATTAGTAATGCAGTAAACAAATACTTTACTGTCAAAACGGAGGTGAGTCTGTTAACGGCAACTATAAGTTATATACTGCTCTTAGTTTTAGGGGTAGACTTCCCAGTTCTATGGGCCTTTATTATTTTTGTGCTAAACTATATACCCTATGTAGGTTCTTTAGTGGCTACTCTTTTACCATCGATCTTCGCAATTTTTCAATTCGCCTCCTTTTGGCCATTTCTATATGTCTTCTTGATTATTGAGTCAGTACAGATCTTCGTAGGGAATTATGTCGAACCAAAGCTCATGGGGAGGACCTTAAACCTAAGTCCTTTGGTCGTCATCATTGCGCTTTCTTTTTGGGGTAGCATCTGGGGTGTATTAGGTATGATCTTATCGGTGCCTATCATATCAGTGGTAGTCATTATTTCTGCACAATTCCCTTCCACAAAGGGTATAGCTATTCTGCTAAGTGAAAACGGAAATATAAGTACAATAGCACCAGAGGAAGAAGGAGAAAAAGATGAAGTACCGGTCGTTGCCTAAGGCGAATTTTAAAGTTTCTGAAATCAGTTTTGGATGCATGTCTTTGGGTACTGATCAGTCTGAAAATAACTTGTTGATCAAGGAGGCTTTTGAAGCTGGAGTCAACTACTTTGATACGGCTGATATATATCAAAATGGTTTTAATGAAGAGACCGTAGGAAAGGCTGTCAGGCCATTTCGGAAAGATATTATTCTTGCGACTAAAGTAGGGAACCAAGCTAAAAAAGACGGTATAGGATGGGAATGGGATCCTTCAAAAAATTATATTTTGAAGGCTACCGATAAAAGCTTAAAAAGATTAAATGCAGACTATGTCGATATACTACAACTTCATGGTGGAACCATAGAAGACAATAGGGATGAGGTGATAGAAGCGTTCGAAATACTACAGGAACAAGGTAAGATCAGACACTATGCAATATCTTCGATCAGACCCAATGTGATAGAGGCTTATGTTCAAGAATCAGAGATAGTTTCTGACATGCTTCAGTATAGTTTATTGGACAGAAGGGCAGAAGAGAAGGTGCTGGATTTACTTCATGAAAAACAGATAGGCGTAATGGTAAGAGGAGGGTTGGCAAGAGGTTTAATAGTGAATAAGCCTTTAAGTGATTACTTAGGTTATAGTGCTAAAGATATTGAAATACAACGAGATAAGTTAAATTCATTCTCAATTGAGAAAATATCCATGGCTCAGCTTGCTTTGAAGTGGGTTTTATTCAATAAAGCCGTTACTTCTATAGTTCTTGGATTGAGAACCATGGAACATTTATCAGAGGCTTTAGGAGTTTTTAATACACCAGGTTTATCTCCCGATGAATACAAAGAATTAGGCTCAGTATTAACGCCCAATAAATACACTGACCATAGGAGAGATTTGAATAGAAAGTAGTGAGTTGTCTTTTCTGAATAATGGATTATGTATTTTACAAGCGTTGATCGATTTAATAAATGATAATAGATTGATCATTTAAAAGTACTATTGAATGAAGGAGTATTGACTAGCTTTTAATCATTAAAATTAAATCTTAAGAGTTAAAAAGAAGCAGCTGAGATGTCTCTTTTATAAGAGTAAATTCAGTAATATGCCTTCAAATAATTAGGTACATTTCACCATGGAAAGAACTAATATTCTAAGATCAACTTTTTCATTTTTATCAGATCTTTCAGAGCACAATGAACGAGATTGGTTCAATGAAAATAAGCATAGATATCATGAGGCACACAAACATGTTATTGAGTTTGCTGATAGTCTTTTGGATGCCTTAAAACAACATGATGAGATCTCAACTATTTCTGGGAAAAAATCATTGATGAGGATTTATAGAGATGTCCGTTTTTCAAAAGATAAGAGTCCTTACAAGGCAAGATTTGCCGGAAGTTTTGTTAGGGTTAAACCTCAATTAAGAGGAGGCTACTTTTTCAGTTTCAAACCAGGTGAAACTATTATTGGTGGGGGTTTTTACAATCCTGATCCTAAAGACTTAAAATTGATTCGAGATCATTTAGCTCAGGATGATTCACCCTTGCGGAAAGTAATTAATAGTGCAAGTTTTAAAAAACACTTTGGTGAATTGGAAGGAGATAGGGTGAAGACAGCACCTAAAGGATTTGATAAGGAGCATCCATCCATTGATCTTCTAAAATATAAGTCAATGTATACCTTCAGGTCATTTTCAGATGCTGAAGTTCATGATCCTGCATTTTTAGAATCTGCCTTAGACACATTTTTGGCGATTCGACCATTCTTTGATGTAATGACTGATTTTTTGACAACGGATTTAAATGGCATCTCTTTGCTAGATGAATAACCTTTCAATTGATCATGAGTATTTATGTTATGTCTAAAAATCAGATCTTCTTTTTCTTAAACGATCTTGTCAAGAACAATTCAAAAGATTGGATGGATCAGAACCGTTCTCGATACAAAGAGTCTAAATCAATTCTTATTGAAGTTTTTGATCCTATTCTTAATGAATTAAAAAGTTTTGATCCTAGGATTATTCAGCCTAATGCTAGAAAATCCCTTAACAGGATTAATAATAATCTAATGTTCCATCCAGATAGACCAACTTATAAGGACCACTTTGGTGTTGGGTTCGGCTATGGCAAAGGCTTAGCTGACTTCTATATTCATATAGGTTTAGATGAGATGTTAATTGCTGGAGGTTTATGGCACCCCTCGAGTGAAAAACTAAAGCTTTTGAGGCAAGAGATCGACTACGAAGGAAAAGAATTACAATCTTATTTAGAAAATCCTGAATTTAAGAAGCATTTCATTTTATATCAGCGAGATCAATTAAAAGCAGCTCCGAAAGGATATTCAAAAGATCATCCTATGATTGATTTATTAAAAATGAAAAGTTTAGCGGCTTATAGGCCGATCTCAAGGTCTGATTTTTTAAGTGACGATTTCAAAAAACTCGTTCTTGAAAGCTATAGGTTAGTTCTTCCATTGTTAGACTTTACAAATAGGGCTATTTCAGATTAATCTTTATTTGTAGTGATGGTAATAATGGTTTATCTCTCCATACATGAGAGAATAATTAGAAATATTTACGGAGCGGTTTTTTTAATATCAAATATTAAGTGGTTTTAGTCTAAACGAAAAAAGTCCTGCTATTACAGGACTTTTGCGGAGAGAGGGGGATTCGAACCCCCGGTACCAGTTTCCCAGTACGACAGTTTAGCAAACTGCTGGTTTCAGCCACTCACCCACCTCTCCAGTGTTTGATTTGCTAATTGGACTGCAAATATATAGGTCTGAATTCAAATTCAATATTCAAATGCAGAAAAATGTCATATCGCTTTTATTGGTTTAAAGGTGATCCATATAGCAGGCTGATTATCAGTATCTTTCATTAATAATTCATAACTTCTAAAAGACAAAAAAAATTAGATTACCAATGTCTTCAAATAATCATGCTCAAGAATTTCAAAGATTAGAACTAGCATTACAAAGTGCCAGAATTAGAAAAGGAAACTTTCATTCACTTATTGGAGCGATTGATTAACAATTTAAACTTAGCATCTAACATTAGATTCGAGCTCAATGTAAATGACCTAATCGAGAATACAAGGTTAGAAGAAAGGCTAAAGATCAATGCGTTCAGAATTGTTCAGGAATTATTTGTTAATGTTATCAAGCATTCTCAAGCTACTAAGGCCATTTTGAATGTTGAAATAAGTAAAACACATTTGAAAATAGCAGTTGAGGATAATGGTATTGGTATTACTAGAAATGATTCTATAAATACTGGAATTGGATTTAAGAATATCAATGAAAGATTAATCCAGAATAATGGCACCATTGAAACCGTCAATAAAAAAGAAGGTGGTTTATTAGTGAAAATTATAATCCCAATGTAATGAAAAGGTTGTTGCTAGTTGATGATTTTAAGATGATAAGGGTAGCTTTTAAAGATTACCTGGAAGATGTTAAAGAATTTCAAATCACAGAAGACGTGGCTAATGGTAAAGAAGCATTGGAGCAACTCGAAAAGAATGAATATGATCTTCTCATTACAGATATTTCTATGCCCGAGATGGATGGGATTGAGCTTATTGATCATGTCAATGAGAAATATCCTGATCTAAAAATACTGGTTCTTACCATGTATCAAGATCAAGAGGTAATCAATGAATGCCTTAATAGAAACATCAAGGGTTACTTAGCTAAGAATTCTGAACGAGCGAAAGTTTTGGAATGCATCTCGACTATTTTGAAAGGAGATGAATACTGGGATGAAGAAATCGAAGGATTAAATAAAATAAAGCCTTAATCCTTCTGATAATGGATTAACAATAAGTCTAAAGAGAAAAATAAATAATAAGCCTGTTACAATTATATCAGGTTTTTTTGTAACCCCTTTTGAATAAGTTCAATGTGGTTAAACAAAAAAAGCCTTGCTAAATGCAAGACTTTTTGTCGGGGTGGCAGGATTCGAACCACTTTCTTAACATATTGAGGTTCAGTTAGTTATATTATTTAAAAACAGTTATTGGGGAGTAAATCACGTTTTTTGGGGAGTTTACTCCCCAAGGATTCACCCCCCCTTTTTTATTGAGTTTCTTACGGTTTCTCCAACTTCCTAATACTTATACCTGATACTGGTGTCCATCATAGGGTTCAACACCAACCACCCATGAGGAGTACATTAGTAGTGGGTTAGACATCGGATAGTATTCTGTGGGATTGAAATAACATCTGAACATAACG
>CBFIDS010000001.1:0-33805 GCA_965661435.1 Roseivirga sp. | reverse complement strand
ATTAGATTCTAGACGCTAGATATAAAACAGAAAAACCCCAACTTGACTTATCAGGTTGGGGTTTTATTTTTTCAGAGAACAGTCGCCTTTATAGGTCTTATGCATAGCTACCCTCTTTTTAAAAAATCATACTTACTAACTTGTTGTTAACCAGAGCAATTAGGGCTTAGGAATGGAATGAGCTAAGAGTTGCGAGTTTAGAGCTAAGAGGAATGCGAGTCGATCTTTTAGTGGTTCAAGTTGATTTTTGAGTGGTAAGATCTCATCCCTAAGCCTTCTGACCTGATTCCTAAGCCTTCCGACCCCATTCCTAAGCCTTCAGACCTGATTCATGAGTGTTAAGAGTTGATTCCTAAGCCTTCCGACCTGATTCCTGGGTGTTAAGAGTTGATTTTTAAGTGGTAAGACCTGATTTATTGATGGTAGCTGCGATCTTTGCACTTCCGGCTCTTTTTAATGCCACCAGCTCAGCTGAGGTCTTAGGATTAGTGGATGATTTTAACAATATGTGGCTGATCGGTCTATTCTTTTTTGGTGCCCACCTGATCATTCTGGCAAGGATAGTTCCGATTCCAAAATGGATCATGCTTTTCTTAACCTTAGCAGGCATCATGTATATGGTAGATACCGTGGCTCATTTCTTAATGCCTGACTATGCTGATTATGCAGATCTTTTCATGTCTTTGGTAGCCATACCAAGCATTTTGGGAGAAATGGCTTTCGCTATTTATATGCTAGTTAAAGGAGGTAAATAAAAAAAGGCAGCCCTTTTGGACTGCCTCTTTCCTATCTATTTTTATCCAGCGATTAAGCCAGATCGAATCTATCTGCATTCATCACTTTGTTCCATGCTGCAACAAAGTCTTTTACGAACTTCTCTTGGCTATCGCTTTGCGCATAAACTTCTGCTAAAGCTCTTAACTCGGAGTTAGAACCAAAGACCATATCCACTCTAGTTCCAGTATACTTCACATCACCAGAAGCTCTGTCTCTCAACTCAAAAGCATCTTGCTCTTCTGAAGTGGCTTTCACCATGTTATTCAGGTCAAGAAGATTGACAAAGAAATCGTTAGAAAGAACACCAGGTCTATCAGTGAATACACCATGCTTAGAACCATCAGAGTTAGTATCTAAAGCTCTCATTCCACCTACTAATACTGTCATCTCAGGAGCACTCAATCGAAGTAATTGTGCTTTATCGACTAGTAACTCTTCAGGAGACACTGAATATTTCTGCTGTTGGAAGTTTCTAAATCCGTCAGCTCTAGGTCTCAACCACTCGAAGGATTCGACATCTGTTTGCTCTTCTAGTGCGTCTGCTCTACCAGCGGCAAAAGGAACAGTTACATTAACACCAGCTTCTTTAGCAGCTTTCTCGATAGCGGCATTACCACCCAACACGATCAAGTCGGCCATTGAAACTTGCTTGTTACCTGATTGAGCATCGTTGAATTCTTTTTGAATTGCTTCAAGGTTGTCCAATACTTTGCCCAGTTGTTCTGGGTTATTCACTTCCCAGTTTCTTTGAGGAGCGAGTCTAATTCTAGCACCATTAGCACCTCCTCTATTATCAGAACCTCTGAAAGTTGAAGCAGACGCCCAAGCAGTTGAAACCAACTCAGATACAGTCAATCCTGAAGACAGAATTTCACCTTTCAGGTGATCGATATCTGCGTCATTGATCAAATCATGCTCAACAGCTGGAATAGGATCTTGCCAGATCAGCTCTTCTTTTGGTACCTCAGGGCCTAAATATCTATTCTTAGGACCCATATCTCTGTGAAGCAACTTGAACCAAGCTCTTGCAAATGCATCTGCAAATTCATCTGGGTTGTCTAAGAATCTTTTAGAGATCTTATCATACTCCGGATCCATTCTTAATGACAAGTCTGTTGTCAACATGAATGGGTGGTGGAATTTACCATCAACATGTGGATCTGGCACTGTACCTTCTCCTCCACCGTCTTTTGGTTTCCATTGGTAAGCACCTGCAGGGCTTTTGTAAAGCTCCCACTCATATTTGTAGAGATTCTCCAAGTACTTCATACTCCATTGGGTTGGAGCATCTGTCCAGATACCTTCTAAACCTGAAGTAATTGTATCTTCTGAATGTCCTTTACCTAGTGAATTTTTCCACCCAAAGCCTTGCTCTTCCATTGAAGCGCCTTCTGGCTCTACACCAACATGCTTGGCTGCATCGCCAGCACCGTGTGTTTTACCAAAAGTGTGACCACCTGCGATCAAAGCAACCGTCTCTTCATCATTCATCGCCATTCTACCGAATGTCTCTCTGATGTCGTGAGCTGCCGCTACAGGGTCAGGATTTCCGTTAGGGCCTTCTGGATTAACGTAGATCAATCCCATTTGAACAGCTGCCAAAGGATTCTCTAGCTCTCTATCGCCAGTATATCTTTTGTCATCTAGCCATTCGCCTTCAGAACCCCAATAAATATCTTGTTCTGGCTCAAAGATGTCTTCACGACCTCCACCAAAACCGAAAGTCTTAAAGCCCATAGACTCTAATGCTACATTACCGGTTAAGATCAATAGATCGGCCCAAGAGATCTTGTTGCCATATTTTTGTTTGATAGGCCAAAGCAGTCTTCTTGCTTTGTCTAGGTTACCGTTGTCTGGCCAGCTGTTCAGGGGAGCAAATCTTTGAGCACCTGTACCTCCACCGCCTCTACCATCGGCAATTCTATATGTACCGGCTGCGTGCCATGTCATACGGATAAAGAAAGGGCCATAGTGTCCCCAATCTGCAGGCCACCACTCTTTAGAATCTGTCATTAACTCATGAAGATCTTTCTTGATGGCATCGTAATCTAGTTTCTTGAATTCTTCGCTGTAGTCGAAGTCCTCACCCATAGGATTGGTGAGATTGGAATGTTGACGCAAGATGTTCAACTTAAGAGCGTTTGGCCACCAGTCTTGATTCTGGGTTCCACCACCTGCTCCTTCTGTCAGTTGACCACCTAAAAATGGGCATTTACTTGCGCTATTCGTGTCATAGCTCGTGCCTGTTGCACCTTGTCCGTTTTTATTCTCCATTGTTAGATAGGTTTTTATGATTATTCACTATTGTAAAGGTGTCGAAACCCTGAATTGTTTAGAAGTAAATTCGATTAATTAAAGCGATGTGATATAGATTTTAACTATACTCATTATTTACATTCGCAATTTCGGAGTAATTCCATCAAGCAACTTCATTGATTCACAGAACACTCAATTTTAAATTGTGTCAGTAGATTAATATCTCTCCCCCTTCTATTAGTCCGCAATTGCTTAATTTCAAGCATATTATTCGTAATCGCTAAATCCTTTTTCAATATTGAGATCTATTTTAATCACTCTACTAATTGTTTTCATTTCCCAAATCTCACTGGCTCAGAACAATCCGAATCGCTTAGTTAGAAAGAGTCGCCAGCAATGGATTCAATACTATACTGAAACTGAGTTGAAAGGCAATTGGTCCTTACCTATTGATGCAGGTTTTAGGTGGAGAAATAACTTCCAGTCCTCCTCGCAGTACCTTGTCAGAGGTGCTATTGCCTATACTTTTGAAAGTAATTTGAAACTTGCTGCTGGCTTCGCTCATTTAGGCTATTATTCAGGGTCGAATGTAAATGTTACTGAAAGTAGACCCTACCAAGAAATTGGCTATAGTCATAGCTTAGGAACAATTGGAATTAGCCATCGATTGCGAATTGAAGAACGGTTTCTAAAATCAGATTTCGGCTCAGAGGATGCCATAAGGTTCAGGTACTCTCTTATGTTAAAGCTTTTCGAATTATCAATTTCTGATACTAATCCGGACTTTAAATTTGAATTCAATTTTGGGAATGAACTCTTTATGAGTGCTGGTGAGGAAGATCTTCCTACAGCCTTTACTCAAAACAGACTGATCTTAAGTCCTACTTTTTCATTGAGCGAGAACTTTGGTGTAAGCTTTACTTGGAACAGCCAGTATGCAGCCACAGATCAAAGTGATGTCTTCGATAAAGTGGAAGTACTATGGATACAGGTAAGACATACATTTTAGTTTACATGGAATCTTACTTTCAACAATTGCGTTTGCTGCTTAAGAAATGACACCGCATTTGAGAAGGAAGAAAAGAGTGATCAGACAATATGCCATCGGATGGCCTATTGGACTTGTATTTCTTGTTTGCTTAAGGACTATAGGAACAACTACAGAAGGCTCATTTGATCCCGGACTAGGACTTTCTCTACTAATAGCCATGGGATTTGGACTGTTCTTTGGGGTGATCTCAGGCTACTTCCAATTTATCATAGAAGAACGGCTTTATAAAAGGGCTTCGATCAGAAAGATCATTTTTCTGAAGTTCTTATACCTGACCCTATTCCTGCTGACCATTATTGTCACTGCTTATCTTTTTACAACCAGTGCATTGGATCATCAGTCTACTTTTCTAGAGTTTGCTTTTGATAAAGGGAGTGGTGTAACCTATGCCTATATTTTGCTCTTTGACAACTTTATGTTACTCCTTAGACAGGTGAACTTAATGTTGGGTGAAGGTAATTTGACCAAGATCATTACTGGACAATTCTATAAGCCTTTTGAAGAGGAAAGAATCTTCATGTTCATAGACCTTCAGTCATCTACTACACATGCCGAAAAGCTTGGCCATGTAAAATACAGCTTGTTGCTACAGGACTGCTTCAATGACCTAAGTGTGATAGATGACTACAGGGCTCAGATCTATCAATATGTCGGAGACGAAGCTGTAGTTTCTTGGAAATATAATGAAGGGTTAAATGAAGCTAATTGCTTGGGTGCCTTTTATGCATTTCAAGAAAGAATTGAGCATCGTAAAAACTATTATCAAAGCACTTATGGTTTCGTTCCAACTTTTAAAGCGGGCGTTAATTGTGGTAAGGTAACGACCACAGAAGTGGGCAGGTACAAAAGAGAGATCGCCTATCATGGAGACGTACTCAATACAGCGGCTAGGATCCAAGCCAAATGCAATGAATTGAATGAAGAATTATTGATCTCTAAAGCCATTTATCTTTCACTACAGAATGAACCTTTCAAGTTTGAACACAAAGGTGAGATTGCTTTAAAAGGGAAGAAAAACCCATTAGTGATCTATGGGGTGAGTCAGCAATAATTAATTGTCATTACGAACAGCACCAGCTAGGGTGTCGCGATGTTCAAGCAAAAGTGACCTCAGGTAAGTACCAATGGTATAAACTGATCCGAAGCCTGCCTTCTTTGCAGCTTTATCCTCTGCTTCAATAGAAATATCTGCACTCTCTGCAAAATGCTTGATGTCTCTATATAGACCCACTGTAAAAATATCTACTGGAGAGCCCATGATCTTGGTAAAGATGAAATTGGGTTCTCTGTCGATCTCATTCAAATAGACATTTTCCATCTTTCTTTGATCGAGCAACTCAGCTTGTTTACCAGCTAAAGCTTGAAACATTTCAATATGGTAATAGTCCATATCACTAAATCGATTGTTGAATAACCTAATTGATGGTCCGTGGTAAAAACCCTCCTCCTGCCACGAGATCAACTTAAAGTATTCATCTCCATAAGGTTTGTCTTGGGTAATTGAGTTTTCTCTAGCTCTTTTCAACTCATCTGAATAATAATCAGTCATTTCTAATCCGATTGGAATGATCATCAATAGATCCCATTGGTCTCCCTGAGAATGTCTCATTAACTGTGGCTTTTCTGCAGGAAAACAATTACAAACCGCCATATCGTTCTTTAGTTGATCGATCAGACTTTGCAATTCACCTGGGGCAGCCCTTATGGCCACCGTTTTATAGATATAATTGCCATGCTGTGCATTCAAACTAAATGCAAAGACCAAGGCTAAAAGAATGAGTAGCTTTTTCATTTTAGAATAGTCGATCGTAATTGTCTAAAAAATCTGAGATAGTAGAATATACATAATCTAAGTCCTCATCAGAAATAACATATGGAGGAATGAGATAAACTACATTGCCAAGAGGCCTGATCAAAAGCCCTTTTTCAATGAAATAGGGATAGAGATGATGGCGAGCCTCATTAAAGTAAGAAGTGTCTTTTTCGGTATTCAATTCGAAAGCTAAAATCGTCCCTATCAGTCTAGCATTTCTCACCATCTTATGCCCTTCTATTACACTTAGAAAATCAGCATGTCTCTGATGAATTCTTTTTCGATTTTGCTCACACTCTTCAGTTAATAGAATGTCCAGAGACGCATTCGCTGCAGCACAGATTATTGGGTTACCCGTAAAAGAATGGCCATGAAAAAAGGTTTTCATCAGGTCATTTGAATTATAGGCATCCTGAATATCCTGAGTACAAGAAGTAACACCCATAGGTAAAGCTCCTCCAGTCAATCCTTTAGATAGACATATGATGTCAGGCTTATTTTCCAGTAGATCTGCTGCAAAGAGAGGCCCGAGACGTCCGAAGCCTGTCATTACTTCATCAGAAATACAGATGACATCATTTTTTTGCCCATAGGAGATCATCTTATTTAAAACCTCCTTGGAATAAAATCGCATACCTGAAGCACCTTGCACCAAGGGCTCAAATATAAAGGCAGCAATTTCACCATCATCTACAAGGGTTTTGTAGTGCTGCCAAACTTGTTCTTCATTCTCCTTAGAAGGAAAATCAATAAATTCTACATCAAATAAATATGGATCAAAAGGCTCTGTAAAGGGACCTCTATCACCCACCGACATTGCTCCAAATGTATCACCGTGATAAGCCCCATCAATGGCGATGATCTTAGATTTCTTAACTCCCCGATTATAGAAATACTGAAAGGCCATCTTTATACCTACCTCAGTTGCAGTACTACCATTATCAGAGAAAAATATCTTCTTCTGATTATCAGGTAAAATCTCTAATAGTCTTTCTGCAAGCTCAATTGCAGGTTTATGAGTAAAGCCCGCAAAGATCACATGCTCTAGGGTTCTGGCTTGCTCAGCAATCTTTTCTGCAATATGTGGATGACTGTGTCCATGAATATTCACCCACCAAGAGGAGATCACATCGATGATCTTTTTCCCATCCTTGGTATGTAGATTCACTCCTTCAGCCCTTGCCAACATTTCAGGGTCTGTCATCCCTTTCAAGGGAGTAAATGGATGCCAAATTGACTCTCTATCTCTTTTTAACCAACTACTCATACCATGTCAACATTAATTGATCTGCCCAATATTGTACGATCTCGGCCGTGACCTTACCCAACTTAGGCAACCTTAACAGCACTCTGTATCCACTATGCTTTTCGATGATCTGTTCAGATTCGGGATTACTATCTCCGTTAAAAATGATCCCCTTCACAGGAATATTATTTTGCTTTAAATACTCAACTGTCAACAATGTATGGTTGATACTACCCAAATAGAGATCAGCCACTAAGATCACCTCAGCCTTCAATTCTTTAGCTATGTCTATTACAAAATCTTCTTGATTCAGAGGAACTAAAATACCCCCTGCGCCTTCAATGACTATCTCATTGTCCGTTTCAGGAAGTACAAAATCATCTATCTGAATATGGAGATGCTCATATTTAGCAGCGGCATGTGGAGATGCAGGAAGCTTGAGTAAATGGGTCTCTGCATGTAATCTTGTAATAGAATTGGAAACAAGCTTTGAGACTTGGTCAGTATCAGTCGGAGTACCTGCTTGAATAGGTTTCCAATAATCTGCTTTCAATGCCTCAACAAGAATTGAGGATATTAATGTCTTGCCACTATCTGTCCCTATGGCAGTCACGAAATAATTCATAACTGCAATTTAAGAGGATGGCTCGTGAATACTTACATATGCACTCTTAAGATTGTCTTTAAGGTCTTCCAGTTTCATAGGCTTGACGATATATGAAGACATTCCAAGCTTAAAAGCCTTATCGATATCTATCTTATAAGCGTTTGCAGAAACGCCAATGATCTTTGGTTCCTGCTCCAACTTCATTTTCTTGATTCTTTCCGTTACCTCAAACCCATCCAACTCAGGCATTGAAATATCGAGTAAGACGACATCAAAATGTTCTTTCTGTAAAGCTGATATAACATCCTTACCATTAGAAACTGTTTTGGCCAGATAGCCTAAACGCTCTAGAAAAAGCAATGTGAGCTTTCTATTCACGGAATTGTCTTCGGCCAAAAGGAGCTTTAAAGGATATTTTTCTCCAATATACTCCCCCTTCTTGTTCTTTTGAAGACCATTTTCTGTCAACATTGGATCCACTTGAGTATTTCCTGCCATTTTAGCCCTTATAGAGAAGGAGAAGGTAGAACCAACATTCTGCTCACTTTTGACATTCACTTTGCCATGAAGCATATTCACGAGCTTTTCTACAATCGCCAAACCTAAACCAGTACCACTAAACTTTCTGTTGTGAGAAGTATCTAGTTGTGTAAATTCTTTAAAAAGTCCATTTAATTTATCCTTGGGTATACCTATTCCTGTATCCTTGACCTTAAACAATAATACGACATTATTGTCATCTTGCTTTTCAACCCCCACTGAAAGTATAACAGATCCGTGTTCAGTGAATTTAACTGCATTGGATAGTAAGTTGAGAAGGATTTGTCTCAGTCTGCCTCTATCGGTTCTGATAAAATTTGGCACATCTTCCTCAATAAATGCATTCAGAATGATGCCTTTTTTTTGAGCCTCAAATTTGAAAATTGAAAGCGAATCATCGATAACCTTGTGAAGATAGAAAAGGCTCTCCTCATAAGACAGCTTACCTGATTCAATTCGAGAATAATCGAGAATATCATTGATGATCCTTAGTAAAGTATCTCCACTTGCTTCAATGGTTTCTACATACTCTTTTTGAACTTCAGATAATTCAGTTTCTGCCAGAAGACTGATCATACCTACTACTCCGTTCATAGGCGTTCTTATCTCGTGACTCATAGTGGCCAAGAAATTACTCTTAGCTCTAGTAGCAGACTCTGCTAGGTCCTTAGAATTTCTCAGTTCTTTCTCCAGCCTTTTCCCGTTTGAGATGTCTCTCGAAATGACAAGAACCTCATCATCACTTAATTTTACAACCCTACCTTCGAAATACTCAGTATTCTCACCTTCGCCAAAGTGGTACTCAAGAGTCTGAACCTTCCCTGACTCAAAAGCATCAAGGATCACCTTCTCAAAAGGGTCTTTCAGGTGTTCAGGGACTACATCCCTAACTTTTTGTCCAATAAATTGACTGGGTTTATACCATAGCTGATCTTCTCTACTTGCTTGATAATTGACATACCTCAGCTCTTTATCTATCATGAACATAGCATCAGGCAGAGCTTTTAAGATCTGATCTCGTTTACGCTCACTTTCTTTGAGGTTCATTTCCGCTTGATAGACACCGGTTAAGTCTCTAGCAATGGCATTGACATAATCTACCTTACCGCTTGTATTCAGATGAGGCATCTCAAAAATTTCAAGCATATGGTCAATCCCCGACTTATCAGTTATTTCCAGAAAATAGGATTCAACCTTCTCAGAAGTACTTTCGAATCGTTTAGGTATATATTTTGATAATCTGTTATTGATAGGGTTGTCTGTGACTATTTCTGTAAAATGTACAGGTCCATCTGACTTTTTGAATCCCAATAGCCTTTCTACATTACTGGAGGTATAATTGACAAATCCTTTTTTATCATATCTAAAATAAAAATCTGAAGAATGATCCATGAGCATTTCAATGGACTGTCTCAACGTCTTTTTTCTTTTGATTGCAATCTTTAATTCCTCTTCAGTTCTTTTTCTTTTTATACGCTCAATAAAGAGAAAGACACCAAGGACAACAGAGAAAATTATGAATATGATTAAAGTCTCAATCATGAGCTAATAAAGCAGTATGCTCCAATTTAAGCATTTATAGCTTTCTTCAACGATTGCCCCATATCCTTGAATCGGGCAGAGGCTTCCTTGAAAAAATCATCTGATAAGATATCTTCCAACTCTTCCTCTAAAAAATCGAATTCGCTGATCTTAAAAGTTTGCTCAAAAGGTCCATCTTCCAATTTGATCAGATATTTACCATTCCACGAAAAGACGGTTACTTTAAAAGGCTTATCAAAATATTCCTTAACAATTCTCATAGGTGATTTGAAGTAAAAATACGAAGAGCAAATCGCTCAACCGCTGGTCAGATAGCTGAAATGAATTAACGAATGATCTCGAAAGTATGCTCCATTTCACTACTCAAGGTACCTGCTACTGAACAATACTTGGTAGCTGCCATATGACCTAGTTTTTCGAACTCATCCATTTTAACATCCGGAGACTCTAAAGTGAAATGAAGTTTGATATGCGTAAATCCTCTTGGATGCTCCTCTCTTCTAGTCCCTTCGGCAACTACTTTTAGATTATTCACCGTCTTTTTTCTCTTCTTCAGCATTTGAACAAGGTCTACAGAAGCACAGCCAGAAAGAGCAGAAAGCAATAATTCAGTAGGGGATTGACCCTTTTTCTCATCAGAAGGCCTCATGTCGATGTGAACCTTGTTGCCATTTGGGTTCTCTGACTCAAATTCATAATCTCCTAGTAACGTGGTCGTTGTCTTCATTATTGCAAATTTCTTAATCGATGCAAATTTAATTCAATTAAGCTTCAAACCACACAATACGGAGATAAGTTTCCTGGTTCTTGCCTTATACTCATAACCTAAATACCATGAAAACAGCAAAACTCAAAATAGTCGTTATGGCTCTTTTTCTATCATTCTTTTCCTGCTCAAATAATTCGGACGAAAACACAGGACTAATAGTCAATATAGAAGATCAATTCGTGAACCTACCCTCCAATGTTTCAGTATTCTTTAGGGTGGAGGATGAAGCCGGAAACGGAGTAGCAGGCCTTTCTGAAGCTGACTTTACCATTTATGAGAATGGAGCCATAATCTCGGAATTTGAAGCAACTCGAAAAATCCAACCTAATGAACAAGTCTTCGATTACCATATCACACTATTACTCGACCTGAGTGGAAGTGTATTAGGTGGTGAAAATTTGAGTGGTCTAAAATCGGCTGCAAAAAGCTTCATCGATGAAGTAATTCCTTCTGAAGGTGCCGCTAATTCTCAAGCCATCAAAATGGAGATCTGGTGGTTTGATGGTTCTGAGAACATCAAACAACTCCAGACAACATCGACCAGCAGCAACACGCTAAAGACGGCTATTGATGAAATCAATCCGCAAATGAGTTCAGACAATTCTACAAACCTTTATGGAGCCGTTATACAAGGCATACAAGTTGCTTCGCAGAAGATTACCCAGACAAGACAATTAGATGAAATTGCCAGTAGTGCAGTGGTAGTATTTACCGATGGCACCGATCAGGCCAACAGAGCTACTAGAGGTCAAGCGCTAGAGGCCGTTAGAAATGCAGACCCAGACATGGCCCTTTACACTATAGGCTTAGGACAAGAAATAGATGAAGGAACTTTAAGAGCAATTGGAAAGACAAGCTTTGTTTCTGCCACAAACATAGGTGAACTACTCGACCGGTTCAAGGAAATTGGCGACCTAATTAACGGCAGAGCGAACAGTTACTATCTGTTGGAATATTGCTCTCCTAAAAGAAATGGGAGTAATCAGCTGACGATAGAAGCTAATAAAGGAGTGCTCAAAGGAAGTGCTAACACATTCTTCGATGCCAGCGACTTTAACGGAAGTTGTAGCTTGAATTAAGACTCAGTGTGAGAGCATAGTATTTAGTATGTCTTTTACTAAAAACTATGCTCTCATAACTAATACCCTTTTACCCCAGCTCGAACTGGAATTTCGAGATAGTTGGCTTCTGGTACTTTTGGACATTCAAACCTATCACTATAGGCGCAATAGGGGTTATAAAGCTTGTTAAAATCGATGAGCCATTGATCACCTTCTGGTATCCCTTCATAGTGCATATAACGGCCGGCACCATAGTTTTCCCTACCAGTTGTTTCATCGACTAAAGGGAGAAAAACATAAATCTGTTGACCCGGAAGACTGAATCTTCTTTGCTCAACGTAAGCCTCTAATGTTTGTGTTTGACCTTCTAACTCAAAATGAAGAATGCCAATCCGCTTGTATACCTTGGTTGTACCCTTGCTGGTTCCTAATAGAAATGGACGGGCATCAGGAGTAGCTTCGAAACGAGCTTCTACTTTATATTTCTCTTGGATTGGGTAAAAGGCATGTCCACTAAATGATTCCATGTCTGTTGGTGACAAAGGAGATCTTACCGGATCTAAATACTCTTCGTTAAGTTCTGCTTGCCAAGTCTTGATCTCTTTGATATAGGCACTATCTTGAGTAATGGAAAAATTCCAGACGATCAGAAATAGTAGTATGTATGTAAGACTCTTCAAGGATTATGCAGTTTCTGGATTCTGTTTCTTCTGTAAGATAAGTCCACCAACAATGCTGACCACAAATCCGATTAGAAATACTGTTAAAAACATCAATAAAGATTGTCCGAAAGTAGTGGCAAAGACACCGTAACTCTCTTCATACATTTGGTATTTAGCTTCAAATGAAGGGTCTGTCATGGCTATCTTTTCAGAATAAGCAAAATAGCTTCTCATAAAATCAGGATCGATCCAGAGCACAAAAATGGCATTGTACAAACCGAAGGCCAAACCACCGATTGTCGAGATCCCTAAACCGATTTTGAATCCTTCGCCAAAAGATAAATTACCCTCATTTTCTTTGCGGTAATTGATTTGTGCAACAATAATGAGCAACATGGCTACCAGTATTGAAGTATAGCCAATAAGCTCTCCAAGGGCATATCCACTCTCATCTGTTCCAAAAATGGCCATAGTGATGAGTCCTGCCCCAACCATCAAGGCACTTCCTATTGAACCGAATTTGATTATAAGTTTTTTCATGTTCTTAAATGTTTAGGATTCAAAACACCTTAAAAATTCATTCTTGGCACTCGTACTTTAGTATGAAAATACCAAAACCCCTCTTTAACTCCTCTTAAGGAGGGAAATTTAATCCTAAATCCACCTTGTTAGAGAAAGAGGTTAAAGAATTACCCGTAACTCTTTTGCTTTAATAACTGCTTGAGTTCTTCTCTTTACATCGAGCTTGACAAATAGGTTTGATACATGGGTCTTAATGGTGCTCTCCGAAAGGAAGAGGCATTCACCTATTTCAACATTTGAATACCCTGCTGAGATGAGCTGAAGGACCTCTAGTTCTCTTTCGGTCAACCCCAATGATTCGATCTGCCTTGTGTCGATCTCCGCCGGTATATCTACTTCCACCAGTTTAACTTTCCGAAAGTTAAATCCTAAGTAAATTCCAAAGCCGATAAATGCAGCTCCAATCAAACCTATGATCAGGTCTTGAGAAATATCAGGAACCATCAAAGAAACCTTACTTAGCTGAAAAAGGATCAGCAAAGCAGCGATGATCAAGCCAAAACGGATTATCGTTTGTTTCATGGGATAAGTGAAAGTAGCAAAACCACCCAAAAAATTCAGCCTGCGTAGCTTCAGTATTTATAGTATTTTTCTAAAAATCAGCCTTATGAAACAATTCTTATTCATTTTAATAGCATTTACCTTGATGCTTTCTTGTACGGTCAAAGAATCCGTGGACATACTCATCACTAATGCTGAAGTCATTGATGTAGAGAGTGGAGAAGTCCTATCTGACTACATGATAGGCATCAAAGAGGGTCAAATTGCTTTTATCAGTAATGACTATAGTAAAAGCTATTCAGCAGAAAAAGAAATAGCTGCTGATGGTAAATATGTAATCCCTGGCCTATGGGACATGCATATACATTTCCGAGGTGGGGAAGAACTTATTCAGGAAAACAAAAATCTCATTCCTCTATTTTTGGCCAATGGCATAACAGGTGTAAGAGAGGCAGGAGGAGACATGACCTCTGAGATATTCAAATGGAGACAGCAGATCAGCCGTGATGAAATGGTTGGACCCACTATTTTTACTTCGGGACCTAAACTTGATGGACCCAATGGCTCTTGGGCAGGTTCAATTCCTGTTACCACTCAAGAAGAAGCCGTGCAGGCTGTCGATTCATTGATCAATATAGGATCTGATTTCATTAAAATTTATGACAGTAGAATTAGTAAAGAAGCTTATCTATGGATCATAGAAGAGGCCAAAAGAAGAGGAGTTAGGACCTCAGGACATATGCCTTTTACGGTCATGCTAGAAGATGCTGTTGAAGCAGGACTGGGGTCGGTAGAGCATCTTTATTATGTATTGAAGGGAACTTCAGAAGAAGAAGAAGCTATCACAAATAAGGTAATCAACGGAGAAGCCAGCTTTTGGGGATCAATGACCAGTTTGATGGAAAGCAGTACCCCTGAACAGTCCCAAGCCACATTCGATCTCCTAAGAAAAAATGATACTTACGTGACTCCTACCCTTTTTATTGGCAACACATTGACTTATCTAAAGCAAGTAGATCACAGCAATGATGAATATCTAAATTATGTCGGAGATGGCATTATTGAGACATATCAAGGAAGGATAAGAAGTGCATTACGAGCTTCTGAAGACTACACCAATATGCGCATTAATTTGAATGAGGCCTTTGTCAATTTGGCTCCACAACTGAATGAAGCCGGAGTTACCTTGTTGGCAGGTTCAGACTGCGGTGCATCAAATAGCTACGTCTATCCCGGAATTTCTTTACACCAAGAATTACAAACCATGGTGAACGCAGGAATCCCTGAGATCGATGCCTTAAGAGCTGCCACCATAAATGGAGCAAAATTCCTAAGTGTTGAAAATGAGTTCGGTAGTTTGAAAACAGGTAAAGCAGGAGACCTTTTGATCCTTAATGGCAACCCCTTAGAAGACATTTCCCAAACCAAAAACATCTCCACCATGGTACTTCAAGGAAAGACTTATTCTAGAGAAAAAATGAACGAAATGCTCAAAGATCAGAGGAAAAATTAAATACTGGAATGGTCTGCTATATATGATTAGATAGGTCCATCTCATACCAAAAAGGAATTCCTGAGTATGTTCAATCAACCCAAATCACATTAAAGTGACCGCCTAATGGTGGGTCATAATCAGTCAAATTTGTAAGGCCAGTACCGTCGGCATTTACTCTATATATATCATACCCTCTCAGGTTACTAAAATCTCTTAATGAGAAAACAACTTGATCCCATTCTGGCGACCACGAGGGGTTCCACCCTTTATCTGCCTGCTGACTTCTCCTCGAAAGATCAACCTTAGCTCCGGAAGATGTATTGATACTAAAGACATTCCAAGCATCATCGCCGGCACTATTAGTGCTTATTAGCACATGTGCATCATCAGGTGACCAATCATGCACCCTTCTTACATCCATAATAGTCAGAAGACTAACATTCGAATTGAATAAATTAATTTTATAAAGCCCCCAATCACCTTCATTTGATTGAGCTTCAACTATAATATTGTCTTTTTGATTAGAAAGGCTAAAGCCTGAAAATGAAGCAAAGTCCAATTGCATCTTTTTAATATCTCCTTCAAGGCTAATTTTAGCCAAATAACTTGAGGAATTATCCGTGACTCTGGCTATAACATTTTCATTGTCAATCCATTGAGCATAAGCATAAGATTGTAAAGGAACAGGAATCTCAACAGAGGTGGCATTTAGAATATCATAGACATATAGCTTCCCTAGTCCATTAGCATCTAGTGTTTTAAAATACACCAACTTCTTCCCATCTGAAGACCAACTTGGGTGGCTGGCATTATTGGAAATCAACTCACCACTCATATTGATTGCCGTATAAATATACAGATCGGCTCCTTTAGAAATGACCAGGGCTGTATTAGACGGTGATAAGGCTCTTTTACCATCTATATCAAAAGACAGGTTTTGATCAGAATCGATTAATATTGTTGTGTCACTTCCATCAGAATTCATTGAATAAATCACCCCTGATCTTTCATATAATATCTCCGCATTCGAGATGGGTGGCCAAGCTAGGTCCTCATCAGCGGAAGAGCATGAATTCAATATTGACAATATAAAAAATGCAAACCCACAAATAAAAAATATTGAGTCTTCATGCTTAAAAATTAAAAAAGAAACTCACCATTGTGCTTGCAACTATTGAAAACCAAATATTATCAATTAATTGATACAAAGATCGAACTGAGTTATCCTCATAGGCCTAAAATAAGATGTGTAAGACACATGAGATTTTACATATTCCTACGGTATTGCCCTCCTACTTCAAACAGGGCATTGGTGATCTGACCCAGTGAACAATATTTACAAGCTTCCATTAGCTCCTCGAACATATTTTCATTCTGAATAGCTGCATTCTGAACTCTTTTGATCATTTCCTGAGCCTTGTCTTCGTTTCCTTCTTGAAGTCTACCTAGCATATTGATCTGATACTCTTTCTCATCCTTGGTAGCTCTGATCACTTCTTTCGGTTTAATGGTTGGTGAACCTTTAGAACTCAAGAAAGTATTCACTCCAATGATTGGGAATTCACCAGTATGCTTCAGCGTCTCATAATAAAGTGATTCCTCCTGAATCTTACTACGCTGGTACATAGTTTCCATAGCGCCAAGTACACCACCTCTTTCAGTAATTCTGTCGAATTCTGTAAGTACTGCTTCCTCCACCAAATCAGTTAACTCTTCAATGATAAATGAACCCTGCATCGGGTTTTCATTCTTGGCTAATCCGAGCTCTTTGTTTATGATCAGCTGAATTGCCATTGCTCTTCTTACTGACTCTTCCGTTGGCGTAGTGATCGCTTCATCATAAGCATTAGTATGCAATGAATTACAGTTGTCATAGATCGCATAAAGTGCCTGAAGGGTTGTACGGATATCGTTGAAATCAATCTCTTGTGCATGCAATGAACGCCCTGAAGTTTGAATATGGTATTTGAGCATTTGAGCTCTCGGATTAGCACCATATTTATTTTTCAATGCTTTAGCCCATATTTTTCGAGCTACACGTCCAATTACTGCATATTCCGGGTCGATCCCGTTCGAGAAGAAGAAGGATAAATTTGGACCAAACTTGTCGATATCCATTCCCCTGCTTAAGTAGTATTCTACATAAGTAAATCCATTGGCAAGGGTAAAAGCTAATTGGGTGATCGGGTTAGCTCCGGCTTCTGCAATATGATATCCAGAAATTGAAACAGAATAGAAGTTCCTCACCGCTTTATTGATGAAGTATTCCTGAACATCACCCATTAATCTTAGGGCAAATTCAGTTGAGAAAATACAAGTGTTTTGTGCTTGATCTTCTTTCAAAATATCAGCCTGAACGGTTCCCCTTACCACAGAGAGTGTTTTGGTTTTGATCTCCTGATAAACATCCTTTTGCAAGACCTGATCACCAGTAACGCCTAGTAGCATCAGACCGAGTCCATCATTTCCTTCAGGCAGTTCTCCTTGGTATTGAGGTCTTTCAACCCCTCTATCTTTATAGATCTTTGCGATCTTAGCTACTACCTCTTTTTCTAATTCTTTCTCCTTGATATAAAGCTCACATTGCTGATCAATAGCGGCATTCATAAAGAATCCCAACAACATTGGCGCAGGACCATTGATGGTCATGGAAACAGAAGTGGTAGGCGCACATAGGTTAAACCCAGAGTATAGTTTCTTGGCATCATCCAAACAGCAAATACTCACCCCAGAATTACCAATCTTCCCATAGATATCAGGCCTGTAATCAGGATCATTACCATAAAGGGTTACTGAATCGAAAGCTGTCGACAACCTGGCAGCAGGCATCCCTAAGCTTACATAGTGAAACCTTCTGTTCGTTCTTTCAGGACCTCCTTCTCCGGCAAACATTCTTGTCGGATCTTCCCCCTCTCTTTTGAAAGGATAGATTCCCGCTGTATAAGGGAATTCCCCAGGAACATTCTCCTGAAGCGACCAACGAATCACATCTCCCCAGCTTCTGAACTTAGGTAAAGAGACCTTTGGGATCTGAGTATGAGAAAGCGACTCAGTATGGGTCTTGATCTTGATCTCTTTATCTCTCACTTTAAATGAGTAGACAGGATCAGTGTATTTCTTCTTCTTTTCTTGCCATTGCTCGATCAGTTGCCAGTTATACGGATCTAAGTCCATTTTCACCTTTTCAAATGACTCTTGCAGGCCTTTGATCAATCGATCTTTATCTTCTATGTCCGACTCTTGAAGTGTCTCTATAGAGCGCTGGAAACTGTAAAGCTTGTCAGCGACTTCAGCTTGACTAAGCGCTGTTTCGTCATAAGACCTATTGCTCTCAGCAATTTCGGAGAGGTAACGAGTTCTTTTAGGAGGAATAACAAAGATCTTCTCTGACATCTCATTGGTGATCTCAAAAGTCGAATTAAGATCAGCCTCAGTTTTGTCAACGATCTTATCCATGATCGTTTTATAAAGGGAATTCATTCCTGGATCATTGAACTGTGAAGCGATAGTGCCAAATACCGGCATATCGTCCAAGTTCTTATCCCATAGCCCATGATTCCTTTGGTACTGCTTTTTAACATCTCTCAACGCATCCAAAGCACCTCTCTTATCGAATTTATTAAGCGCAATAATATCTGCGAAATCGAGCATGTCTATCTTTTCCAATTGAGTAGCAGCGCCATATTCAGGAGTCATCACATAAAGTGATACATCGGAGTGGTCTAGGATCTCAGTATCTGATTGTCCAATTCCTGAAGTCTCTAAAATGATCAAGTCATATTCAGCTGCTTTTAATACCTGAACAGCCTCTCTTACATGCTTGGACAAAGCCAAGTTAGATTGTCTTGTAGCCAGAGAGCGCATGTAAACCCGGGTATTATTGATAGAATTCATTCTGATCCTATCACCGAGCAATGCGCCACCGGTTTTTCTTTTTGATGGATCAACCGAAATGATCCCAATTTTTTTGTCTTCAAAATCGATTAAAAACCTTCTAACCAATTCATCAACAAGAGACGATTTACCTGACCCACCTGTTCCTGTGATGCCCAAAACTGGAGTCTTGACCACATCTGCCATTTCGTGGACTCTTTCGAAATCCTGTTTGGTTCCTTCCGGATTATTCTCTGCTGCTGAGATAAGTCTAGCGATCGAATTAACATCCTTCTCCTTTAGATGATCTACTTCACCATTCAAGTTTTGACCTGTTGGGAAATCACATCTTTCGATCATATCGTTGATCATTCCTTGAAGTCCCATTTCTCTGCCGTCATCTGGAGAGTAAATGCGGGTGATGCCATAATCCATCAACTCTTCAATCTCCTCAGGTAGGATCACACCTCCACCTCCACCAAAAACTCGGATGTGATTTGCACCTCTCTCTTTTAAGAGATCATGCATGTATTTGAAATACTCCGTATGCCCGCCTTGATAAGATGTCATGGCAATAGCTTGAGCATCTTCTTGAATGGCTGTATTAACCACCTCATCGACACTTCTGTCGTGACCTAGGTGGATCACTTCGCAACCTGTGGCTTGAATGATCCTCCGCATGATATTAATTGCGGCATCGTGGCCATCGAAGAGTGAGGCTGCGGTTACAATTCTGATCTTATTCTTAGGCTGATATGGAGCTACTTGTTGCATAGAATTTCCGTTTCAAAGGTTTGCAAATTTAGGTAAAAAGCTTCTTTTTCCTTACAGTTGTTAGGTATAGAAATTTGCAGTTATACTACTTCAACTTCTGCAATGCTCGCTGGTTTTCAATAAAGTGAATTGATTCGATGATATTTTTCTTTTCAAACTCTGTTAGACGCCAACTGAGTGAAGCTCGATCACTTTCACCATAAGAATATTCGAATTCTACTCTTTTGAGGTGATCTGCAAAAACATTCTTGGTCAGTTCATACCAGCGGTCATTCCTGATCGTCTGAACTTTATCCCAGCTTTTGTAAACAGACTGTATTGGAGAAAAGAATCTTTCCATAATATTCTGTGATTCTGGGGCTGATAATTCTTCGTCTTTTTTTGAATCACGAATTGTTATAAACACTACTTCACTTGTATTTTCCTTGATCCAGTCTTTAAATACATTGAGGAAGATAAGCCCATCAACAATCCCATAATTATCAGATATGCCTGCATCGGCAATTTGAACCGGTGGTTCTGTGGGTAAAGTAATGGTGGGCACAACATAAGGGAAAGTGGCACTCATCCTTAAGGCAGTTAAAAAGCGAAGACTATCCGGTTGATGGTTTTTAAGTAATGCTCTAAAATCTACTCCTTGTGCAATTGTCGATTCGTCCATTCCAAAATTCAAGAAACTTACTGGATGAGGAGAGATATAAAGTTTACGCCCATCATTGGTGATCAAGGGGCTTACTAACATCGCAGGGATCTCTCCACTAAATTCAGGGGCTCTGTAAGCTGCTAAAGGTCTATCAAGAGAACCATTTAAGTTTTCGCTAAGGTTTTGCTCGAACGTATGCCCCCTCTCAACCCTATACTCTTGACCAGCATATTCGAACTTCTTGACTTTGAAAAGTATGTCGTTGATCAGTAATTTGAAGATCAGAGGATTGAGTATCTCATTGGCTATTTCATCTCTATGCGCACTCTTTGCTGGCTGCTCATTCTTCCAGTAAAGATCTCTATAAAAAGCTGCACCTACCAAGCCTCCAGAGGCACCGGTGATCAGGAATGTTTCATCCATCAGCTTGCCTCCTTTCACTGAATCTATGTGTCGAAGCACATTTGTGGTCCAAAGGGCCGAACGCTGACCTCCTCCACTCACCGCTATCAAGTGCATGACTGGCTTTTCTTTTCCACTTTTGGCTTTCCAATTCTCAAGCATTTCCAACCAATACTTTTTAGAACTATCTATTTCTTCTGCAGAGGAGAGCTGGTTAATCGCATTAAGATCATAGGTTGTCTTTTCTTGAGTGTAGTCAAGTCCAAATGCAGGGTATTCATACCCAAAATTGAATGCGGAAGAAATCAAATTGGCTGCAATGGCCAATACAATGATAGCAGTTACCACCCACGACCTCAGCCAATAACTCAAAGCTCCCGAAGCCAAAACGATCAATGTCAATAATATTACACTGGAAGCAGCTGCAGGAATCTGAAACAATGGAGACTCTTGAAACAGACCTAAAGCAAAAATCGTGATCAAAAGAAATGATTCGGCAATAATTGCATTCTGTTGGTTTTGCCTAAAAATCCCCAAGATGGCTACTCTGTCATAGAACTTCTGATATCTTTTTGTAGAGTGAAAACCAAAGTTGATGGATAAATAATATTGACACTGAACAATCGTCCTACGAAGTCTTTTGAGCTGTCTGAAGGCATTCCTTTTCTGATTTGCATTACCTTTTATCTGCTTTCTGGCTCTTCTTTTCATCACCACTCTGATATCCCTATTAGTCAGGGTGAAGTAGGTAAATAATAAAGCCAGCATCAGTGAAAACCCTCCTATCAAAGCCAATACTGAAATGAAAATTTCAGATGAGGTATAAAGACCATAGTCTCTTTTAAATTCCACGACTTTAATCGTATAAAATATTAAGAAGCTTAAAGGAACTAATGAATTATTCAGGCAAAAGTGGGTAAATGGTCTTGGCAGGGTGCCTAAAAACGGAAACCGAAAACCGTCAAGAATATAAGATGTAATGTTAAAGGCCATGGCGAATCCACCGAGGGTCACCCCTACAATGAAAAATCCCCAAAAACCGATTTTATCAAGATAAATAGGATCTAAAAAGAGGTACGGAATCCCTAAGTTCTTACCAAAATCACCTGACACTGTTGAAAAAAGCAGAAACCAATACAACAGCAAAAACTGATTGTACTTAATATGCACAAAAAGTAATCTGACTGGAAAGCTATAAAAAATGGCGTTTAGTATTCTCAAGCCTTGGCTTTTTTAGATCCTCTGTACATTTCATACTTCAGTAATCTACATTCTATTTTGGCATTGTAAAAGGGAATTCTGGCAGACGTCCTTAATCCAATTTGTTTAGCCAAATTCATATTACCCGTAAATATAAATGCATCATATCCTTGGCAATTGGCTTTGAAAAAATCTCCCAATGCCGTGTAGATCTCTTGGAGTTCTTCCTCCTCACCTAATCTTTCACCGTATTCCGGATTAACCATGATGACACCTTCTTCTTCAGGAATGATGGTTTCTCGAAAGTCACAGTGCTGAAACTCTATGAGGTGATCTACTCCTGCGGTTCTAGCATTATTTTTTGCAGAGAACATGGCGTTTTTATTGAGGTCAGAAGCAATGATCCTTAATTTGGTTGGCGCCTCTTTCATTTGAAGTCGCGCTAGCCTATTATAATTCTCCCATGAATCTGCATCATATCCTTTTAGATGCATGAATCCAAAGTTATCTCTCATAAGACCTGGCGCTTTATTAATTGCCATTAAAGCAGCTTCAATCGCTAAGGTCCCACTACCACACATTGGATTGACAAATGGACTTTTCTTATCCCAACCTGAGGCCAAAATTGTCGATGCGGCTAAAGACTCACTCATCGGTGCTTTAAAAGGGATCTTACGATATCCATGTTTGGAAATACTCTCGCCAGAAGTATCGAAATACACTCTGACCTTTTCTTCTTTCCAGTATAAATGAATGACCACGCCATCTCTGTTCGGACCAGAATTTGGCCGCAGGCCCGTTTTTTCGATCAACCTATCTGCTATGGCATCCTTGGCACGAACATTTGCAAAACGAGAGTCTCTGATACTATCATTTTTTACGTAGGAAGTGATTGAGAAGTAGCCATCATTGTCTAAGAAATTCTCCCAGGGAATATTCTTGATCCTTTTATAAAGCTCATCTGCTGTATTGGCATTAAACCTTTGGATCTGAAAAAGCACTCTACTCCCAGTTCTGAGGTACATATTCAACCTCATACAATCATCCATGTATCCTTCGGTTTCTACCTCCGAAATAGCTGAAGACTTAACTTCATAATCTAGGCCTTCAATTTCTTTGGCCAACCATTCACTTTGTTGTGGAAAGCATGTGACCACAATGGCCGATTTGTAGGGAAATACTGCACTCATTACTGCGAAGTACGGCAGAATTGATGGATTAAAAAACTTGATCACGCCATTCCTATGCAGTCAGTAATCTCCTTTTGCTTAAGTAGTGTTAATAATCCTGATTTACTCAGTGGTAGAAAAAACGTCAAAGAAATATAATCGAATAACTCCCTTTACTTTCATTCTGAAATTTCCCTATTAACTTCGCAATCCAATTAAAATCGAGCTATGAAAACCTGGTTTACCTGCAAAGTCAAATATCAAAAAGAAGACGAACACGGAAGAGTAAAAAATGTAACTGAGGCTTACCTCGCTGATGCACTCTCATTTACGGAAGCTGAAGCTCGAATTTACGAGGAAATGGGGCAACGCGTTATGGGTGAATTTCAGGTAACGGGCATCGCTAAAAGTAAGGTTGTAGATATTTTTGAATACAAAGATGCCGACACCTTTTACCAGGCAAAAGTCTCATATATGGTGGCCGATGCGGATAGTGGCAAGGAGAAAAAAGTAACAAATCTTATGCTAGTTACGGCTGAGAATGTGAAGATGGCTTACGATAGAATTCATGAAAGCCTTAATAACATGTTAGTTACTTTTATAGTCCCTGAAGTGAAGGAATCTCCTATTTTAGAAGTATTCCATCATTTCAAAGACGAAGAAAAGCTTCCTGAAGGAAACTTCAAGCCTGTTTCTGAAGTAGTTGATGCAGAAGAAGAAGAAGATGAGGATGAAGAAGACATTTGATCAAATTAGTATTGCAAGTTTCGACTGCTTAAAAGGAAAACTGAAAGAACAGGGCATTGACATGCCCGGAAATTCAGGTTATTTAAGTAAGAATGGAATCTCTCTTGATTACTACTACAGCGAGGCTGATCAAGTCTTGAACATTGAAAATCTTGAAGTTGGTTTTCCGGCTTCATTGGTGGGAATGAATACTGAGAAAGTACTCGGTATTCTTCAAAAAGCTATTGGAGATTGTAGAGGATAGATCTTATGTATTAAGCCCTTGAGCTAGTCTTAACCTTCAATATATCTTCCTCATTAGCAAACTTACCACCAACTGGTGGTCGATAAGGTTGAAAAGGAATTTTTAGGAGGTTACCCATCTTATCATTTTCGGCAGCATCCATATGGGTATCTATGCCGTATTTCAATTCTTTGGTATCTTCTACCTGTGCGAAAGTACCAAAGAGTCGATCCCAAAAAGAAAAGATATTACCATAATTAGTATCTGTTAAAGGTTGAGTGTAATGATGATGTACCTTATGCATTAGTGGTGTAATAAACACCCAAGATAATGCCCGGTCTACTGATTTCGGCATATTGATGTTCGCATGGGTCAAATGAGCAAAGAGGACAGACATACTTTGGTAGAACATGATGATCCACATCGGAGCCCCTACAATGATCACGGCCAAAATGGTGAAGCCTATGCGAAAGACGGTTTCACCGGGATGATGCCTTAAGCCTGTAGTCACATCTACCGTGGTATCTGAATGATGAACCAAATGAAACTTCCACATCCATTTCACTTTGTGCTCTGTCCAATGAACTAGGTAAGCACCAATCAAATCGAGCAAGAGCATGCCGATCACCAATTGCGCCCACAAGGGCACAGAAACTAAATGAAGTAAGCCAAACTGCTTAGTGGTGACATAATCTGATGCACTCAATAAGACCCCAGCTAGTCCAAATCCAATGATCGCTGTGGTTAGGGTAAAGAATAGATTAAGCCCTGCATGTCTTACTTTCTTGTACTGAAATTTGAAAAGAGGTAGCGTTCCTTCAAGAACCCAGAACAAGACTATACCTCCTATCAAGATCCCAGCTCTAAATTCCGTAGGAATATTATCGAAGAAGTTCACCAGATTTTCCATGTCACAATTTATTCGGCTTGGAGCACTTTTGCAATGCGTATAACCAGTGCTTCAATTCAAATGACTAAATTCACTCAGAAGAACTCAACTTATTAAGAAGTCCCTCCTCTTACTTTTTACTTTTTTAAGCGCTTGTTCAATCGTCCATGCACAAAACTTCTCAAGAGCAGTTTCCCCTTATGTTACTCATCAAGACGAAGTCATCGCAATTACCAATGTAAAACTGATAGATGGAACTGGCAGACCCATCAAAGAAAACCAAACAGTCATTTTTCAGAATGGAGAGATAACTCAAATCGGAAATACAAGCTCAATCACCTACTCAAGTGATTACAAAAGCATTGATGGTACCGGAAAGACACTCATTCCAGGCCTTGTGATGCTTCATGAGCACATCTTCTACCCAAAGCCTTACGATGGTGTATTTAGCGTAGCTCAAATGACCTTTACATTTCCAAGACTTTACTTGGCCGGTGGAGTCACCACAATTAGAACTGCCGGGAGCATCGAACCGCAAACAGACATCAACATTAAAAAGTGGATTGAGGAAGGCAGAATGCTAGGACCTAAAATGAATCTGACAGGCCCTTTTATTGAAAGGGCTGGAACTGCTGTTCCTGAAGTGGGTGTAATTGAAAACCCTGAGGATGGCATTGAGATGGTAGAATTCTGGGGGAAACGCGGAATAAACTCTTTTAAAGTTTACCAGCACATTACGAAGGAAGACCTCGTTGCAGTAGTGAAAGCGGCACATGCACAAGGAAAGAAAGTCACTGGTCACTTATGCTCTGTCACTTATCGAGAAGCCGCAGAGATCCGCATCGATAATATTGAACATGGTTTTTTTCAAAGCTCTGATTTTGTAGATGACAAAGTCGACAACTTTTGTCCAGCGTTCAAAAGAGGTCAAGCTTTAAACGAACTGCCTACTGATAGTCCTGAAATGAAGGAATTGATGGAAGTGCTGATCGAAAATAATATTGCGGTTACTTCTACACTACCAGTCTTTGAACCTTATACCGACCGGGAAGTAGTTTTAGGAGGTGGCTTGGAGGCGATGAGTCCCGAGATAAGGAGAGACTTAGAAAGGAGTCATCAAAGAAGACAAGGACGTGATTCCGCTTCACTAGTTTCATTCAAAAAGCAAATGGCTTGGGAAAAACAGTTCTATGAAATGGGCGGAAAACTTTTAGCGGGAACTGACCCTACTGGCGCAGGAAGAACCGTTGCAGGATATGGTAACATGAGACAAGTTGAACTATTGATCGAAGCAGGTTTTTCATTAACAGACGTAATTAAGATATCATCTTTAGATGGTGCAGAATACTTAGAAAGAAGTGCACAAGTTGGTTCCATTGAAATCGGCAAAGAGGCTGATCTTGTTTTAATAGACGGAGATCTTGAATCAGATATTTCCAATATCCGTAAAATCATCACTGTATTTAAAGATGGAATCGGGTTCAATTCTCAAAAGATATTTGAGTCAATGAAAGGCCAAGTAGGCATGCATTAATTAAAGTAATTCCTAGCTTGATCCTAATTGTAACAACCATTAATTGAAGCCAAAGTGGCAGGCCAATATGCCTATTTCTGAATGGAAAGGCCTTTGACAAAAAGAATTGATGTCCAGACCATTTTTTCATAAGGCTATACGGAAGTTTCTCACATTTTTAAGCGTGCTGTTTGTAGCCTGGATGGTGGGTATTTCAAACATTGTGAATCAAGAGTAGCGGTTTATGGAGGACACTCACATCAAAACAGAAATAAGAAAAGAGCAAGAGGATGACGATCCCTTTAAAGATTAATAGAAAGCTTCAATCTTATGAGTTGCTGAACCGAACTGTACTTCTTCTCCATCAGCTTTATTCAGCAACTGCCTGCCTAAGGGGGAACCTGGAGAGATAGCAAAGACCTTTTGGCCCTCCAAATCCAACGGACCAATAGCAACTGATAAATAAAACTTCGAAATATTAGTTATGACCAAATTACCTAATCCAATTTTTACACCCTTGGAGTCGACATCAAAGGATTTAAGAATGGTGATCATCTCAATAGCCTCACCTAATTGACCAGTCAATTTACCTTTCTCTAGATTGATCATCTCCCTGGAGGTTTCATACTTATCTCCCATAGAGCTTTTTGTATCGGAGGCAGCTGATTCCTTAAGGTTTGCCAATTCTTCTTTCAAGGAATCTATCCTATCTTGAACCTTAGTCAAACAAGCTTGATGTGTCTTCTGCTTCAATTCCTCCATTGCGCAAAGAAATGAATTAAACTGAAATTATTAATATTCATCCAAGGACACATTACGATTGAAACTTCAACAATTCCTTCCTAAGATAAACGAAAGTGGTCTTGAAAGTCTAGAACATCCTCAGTTTGTCCAAACAGAAATAGACACACTAAAAAAAGGTTTAAAAGGACATTTAAATATCACACTGTTTTTCTTCTTTTTGAACTCAATATATTTCGTTGTTCAATTGACAAGCTATGAGACTAATCAAACTGGATACTTATCAATTTTTATACGAACAATAATATGGGGGCTGTGCTTAATTTTCTTGCAATCTTGGTTTAATCGAAAAAAGAATTTAGCCATAATTACACTGATAAAAGAGTCAATGTCTCAGGAATCAATAAACATTTTTGTCTGGTTCAAAAGATTTAAAAACCCACTCAAATTCAAGTGGTGGGGATTAAACTCTTTAGAGAATAAGACTTTGAAAAAATTAGAAAAGCAAACCAACAACAAGCTATTATTCTTTGGTAGTCAAACACTTGTATTTCTATTGTTCGTGATTGGAGCTGTAGAAGGAAGTTCAATTCTCACCTATGCTTCTCCTGTAATGATGTTAGGGTCAACATTTGCTTTTATCGATTGGAAACTGACTCATTATTATAAAGAACTCTCAAAAGTGAAAGATTCAATTGAATAGACATTTCTATTGCCATATTTTTTCTATAAATTAAAACGTGCTATACGAATTAATATATAGAAGTACAGCAAGACCGGGAACAACTGAAAAGGACTTAAAAGATATCCTTAAAACAGCCAGGGCTTTCAATGAGAAAAACAACCTCACTGGTTGTCTTCTTTATCACGACAATCAATTCTTACAAATGCTCGAAGGAGAATTCCAAGTACTGCTTGAGCTCTACGATAGAATTAAGAAGGATCCGCGTCACAGAGATTTTTTACTTCTTCACATGAAGGAGACGGATTATAGAATCTATTCTAACTGGACAATGGCATTTAAAACATTGGATCAAACCGAGTTGAAAAATGCCTCTGGTGTTACAGAATTTACTGAATTAGAAACTGAAGAAGAGGAAAGCCACATGTCCAAGGAACTCTTCCAAGCAATTAGCTCAGATATGGTAAGTCACTAGAATCTAGCTGCCATTAATAAGCTCAGGTCTTTATAAGGCAAATTGAATTTTTTAGCCAATTCCAATCGAGTAGTACAGCCTTTGTAACAATAGATGCCCTTGCTAAACCAATCATAGTTATACATCATTTGCTCTAACCCTCCAGTATCAGCCATTTTTAGGAGAACAGGAGTCAGTATATTGCTTAAGGCTGTGGTGGCTGTCCTTGATGCTCGGGAGGCAATATTAGGCACACAATAATGAATGACATCGTACTTTTTGAACGTTGGATTATCATGACTTGTAGTTTCTGAAGTCTCGATGCAACCTCCCTGATCGATTGAAACATCAATGATCACAGAACCAGGTTTCATGCTTGAAACCATTTCTTCCGTAACCACACATCTAGCCCTACCTTTTTCAGCCCTTAGCGCTCCAATCACAACATCTGTACTTTGAAGTGACTGACTCAACGTCACACTATCTATTGCTGCTGTAAAAGCTTGATTCCCAAGTCGGTGTTTAATCCTTCTGAGCTTATATAGCTCATTATCAAATATTCTGACTTCAGCACCTAGTCCTATGGCTGCCCTCGCGGCATATTCCGCCACTGTTCCAGCTCCAAGAATAACTACTCTAGTAGGTGGCACTCCCGTAATTCCTCCGAGAATAATACCTCTTCCACCATTCGAATTACTTAGATACTCGACAGCTATTGGAATCACCAAACTACCAGCAAGTTCACTCATGGCATTGACAACTGGTAATCCTCTAGCCTTATCTTCCAAAAACTCAAAACCTAGAGCTGTTATCTTTTTCTTATTTAGGGCTTCAAAATAATCTGAAGTTGCATTTGCAAGTTGCATGGCTGAAAACACTGCAGAGTTAGGCTTCATTAACTCGATTTCCTTCTTTGTTGGAGGCTCAACTTTAACCACCAAATTAGCTTCGAAAGCTTCTTTCTTAGAATAAACGATCTGAGCACCATTCTCTGAATACTCATTATCCGGGAAATATGCATGCTCACCAGCACCCTGTTCTACTTGTACTTCATGACCATTGGCTACCAAAATTCCTACAGCAGCAGGAGTGAGACTCACACGGTTTTCTTGAAATGAGACCTCTTTAGGAACTGAAATCAATAGATTTTTGCCTCCAGATTGCACTTTAAGCAACTGCTCTTGAGGATATCGACTGCCTTCTTTGGCTAGTTCGGCAAAACCAGATTTTTCTTTATCAGCCATGGTGGGTTAATGTATAGTGTCTCTTTTGGTCACCTAAATCTACAATATCTATTGCTAAATATTGCTCAGGTAATAGATTACCAATCTTTTCTGCCCACTCAATCAAACAGAGATTCCCAGAATAAAAATATTCCTCCACCCCTATTGAAAGTGCCTCTTCAGGATGTTCTAATCTATAAAAATCAAAATGATAAATCGTTTCACCCTGAGCACTCAAATACTCATTGACAATAGAAAAAGTAGGGCTTTGAACAGTATCCAAAACTTCCATTGCTCGACAAATGGATTTAGACAAAGTAGTTTTCCCTGCACCCATTTGCCCATTGAGTAGCCATATCTTTTGATCCCCTGCAAAAGCGATGACCTGATCGGCAACTTTCGGCAATTCTTCAATATGCTCGATCTCTATCTTCATTTAAGATTTCTTTGAGGCCAAAGTAACTATTGGAATGATCATTTCTTCCATCGAGACTCCGCCGTGCTGAAAAGTATCTTTATAATACTTTACATAACGATTATAATCGTTAGGATAGGCAAAGAATGTGTCCTCCGTAGCAAAAACGTAAGAAGTTGACACATTCGGTTTGGGTAAGTGATAATCATCCGGCTTTCTTACTTCAATTATTCCACTGGTACCTTTATAACCCAAATTCTTGCCTTGCTTGTATCGCAAATTGGTATTTACATTCCTATCTCCGGCTATTTTAAATGGCTTTTTAACTCTATAAGTACCATGATCGGTAGTGATTATTACTTTCAATCCTTTATTCGAGATCATTTTAAGTAACTCTAATAACGGAGAATGCTGGAACCAAGACCTGGTTAAAGACCTGTAAGCGGATTCATCTGCGGCTAGTTCCTTGATCATCCGTATATCAGTTCTAGCATGAGAAAGCATGTCTACGAAGTTATAGACCACAACATTCAATTGGTTATTGAGCAGGTTGTTAAAATTGTCATTCAGCTGTTTACCTTGATTGGAATGAATGACCTTATGATAACTATGTTTTATCTCTAGATGGTTCTTCTTAAGGTTGGCCTCTAGGAATTCCTTTTCATGATTGTTCTTACCCTCCTCTGTATCATCGTCAGTCACCCATAACTGAGGGTATTTCTTACTCATTTCTAGAGGAAGTTCACCACTGAAAATACTATTTCGGGCATAGGCCGTGGTGGTTGGAAGAATGGAATAGTAACTATCTTCTACCTCTATATTGAAATAGTCTTCAATATCTTCCTGAATGATCTTCCATTGATCATAACGAAGGTTGTCTATTAATATGAAAAAGAGTGGTTCATCACTCAATTGAGGAAAAACTTTTTCCTTCATTAACTCAGAAGAAATGAGAGGTTTGTCCACTTCCTGAGAATTCAACCAGTAATGGTATTCTTCTTCTATAAATTTCGAGAAATTAGAATTGGCTTCGATCTTTTGCATATCAAGAATATCAGCCATACTCTTGTTCTCCGTTCGATCTATTTCCAATTCCCAATAAACCATCTTTTTATAAATCTCAGCCCATTCCTTATGATCTATACGATCATTCACTTTCATGCTAATATTCTGGAAATCTTGTTGGTAGTTGGCATTTGTTCTTTCACTCACCAACCGCTTATTATCTAGAAGTCTCTTGACCGAGATTAATATTTGATTAGGATTAAGTGGCTTGATCAAGTAATCCGCAATCTTTGACCCGATCGCCTCCTCCATAATATGCTCTTCCTCATTTTTAGTGATCATCACCACAGGTAAAGCGGGCCGAATTCCTTTAATATAATTTAGCGTCTCCAAACCGGTCATTCCCGGCATATTTTCATCAAGAAAAACAACATCGTAAGGTGTGCTTTCAATAGCATCTATAGCATCTGCCCCACTTGTTACTGGTGTGACATCGTAACCTCTGTCGTTCAGAAAAAGTATGTGGGGCTTCAAAAGATCGATCTCATCGTCAGCCCATAAAATGTTATATCTTTGCATCACTCAAAATTGGCAATAGGCTCGAATTTAAGAGAATTAAAGCACATAACTTGAACAAAAGAAAGATAATAAATGATCCTGTCTATGGGTTCATCACGATCAGGAATGAGCTCATTTTCGATATCATTAACCACCCTTACTTTCAAAGATTAAGGAGAATCAAACAAATGGGCCTAGCTGAGTTGGTTTACCCAGGCGCCCATCATACCAGGTTCCATCACGCATTAGGTGCTATGCACTTAATGATGATCACACTCGACAATTTAAGAACCAAGAATGTTGAGATCACTGATGAGGAATATGAAGGAGCACTGGTGGCTATTCTGCTTCACGATATTGGTCATGGCCCATTTTCTCATGCTTTAGAATTCAGCTTACTGAAAGATGTACCGCATGAACATCTGAGTCGAATAATTATCAGCAGACTTAATCAGGTGTTTGATGGGAAACTTTCTTTAGGCCTTGAGATCTTCAAAGGAAACTACTCTAAACCCTTCCTTCACCAATTGGTATCAAGTCAACTAGATATAGACCGACTTGATTATCTTAAGAGGGATAGCTTCTTCACTGGTGTTTCTGAAGGAACCATAGGTGCAGATAGGATCATCAAAATGCTTGATGTTAAAGACGGTCAACTGGTAGTAGAAGAAAAAGGTATTTACAGTATTGAGAATTTCCTAAGTGCTAGAAGGCTAATGTATTGGCAAGTTTACCTCCACAAAGCAGGTGTCAGTGCAGAGAAAATGCTTCTCTCTATAATAGAAAGAGCGAAAAAGCTGATTCGTAAATCTGACTCAGATCTCTTCATGAGTGAGCCTTTAAGACTTTTCTTTGAATCTGAAGTCGGGATCGAACAATTTGCGGAGAATCAAGAAGTCTTAGAGAATTTTCTAAAACTTGATGATTATGATCTTTGGGGTGCAATAAAAGTATGGTCTGATTCTGATGATGAGATATTGTCTAAGCTTTGTTTGATGCTATTGAATAGGGAGTTATTTCGCATAGAATTCAGTTCAGAGCCTATTACCAAAGAGGAAAAAAAAAGAATAAAAAAGGAGATTAATAAACAGCTTGGTATTAATCCAAAAGAAGTGAAATACTTCTTCTCTACAGGGCAAGTACAGAACAACGCCTACCTTTCTACCGATAAAAAGATCATGATCGTTTCTAAGAACGGTCAAGTTAGAGATGTAGTAGAAGCAGCTGATTTACCCAATATCAAAGCGATGAGTAAGATAGTTCGTAAGTACTATCGTTGCTGGCCAAAAAGTATAAATTTATAATATTCAGAAGTCATTTCTATGGAAATAAGTATAGAACAAGTAGCACAATTAATTCAAGGAGAGGTTGAAGGTGATGGTAAAGAAACCGTTAATAGACTTGAAAAAATAGAAGAAGCTACGAAAGGAAGCATTGCTTTTTTAGCTAATCCAAAATACCTACCCTATATCTATGTAACTCAGGCTTCTGCGGTGATCGTAAAATCAGATTTTAAGCCTGAAAAAGAAGTGAAATCGACTCTGATTAGAGTTGAAGATCCTTATTCATCTTTTGCCAAACTTTTAGAAGAATATGAAAAGCTTACCGCTAAAGTAAAAACGGGAATTGAATCCCCTTCTTTCCAGCACGAGACATCAAGCCATGGTGAAAACGTTTACTTAGGAGCATTTTCATACCTAGGTGAAAATGTTAAGGTTGGCTCAAATACTAAGATTTATCCAAATTCATATATAGGTGATGATGTAACAATTGGTGAAAATACAATCATTCACCCAGGCGTAAAAATTTATGCAGGATGCAGGATAGGTGCCCATTGCGTAATTCACTCTGGGGTTGTAATCGGTAGTGATGGATTTGGTTTTGCTCCTCAAGAGGATGGCAGCTACAAAACCATACCTCAAACAGGTAATGTCCTCATTGAAGATCATGTAGATATTGGAGCTAACACTACTATAGATTGCGCCACAATGGGATCAACTATTATAAGAAACGGTGCAAAGATCGACAACTTGGTCCAGATAGCTCACAATGTAGAAGTTGGAAAGAATACTGCAATTGCTTCCCAAGCCGGTTTATCAGGAAGCGCAAAGATAGGAGCAAATTGTCAAATTGGTGGGCAGGCAGGTATTACGGGGCATTTGGAAATCGCTGATAAAACCATCATTGGTCCTCAATCAGGAGTACCTAAATCCATCAATGAAGGGGGGAAAGTATGGTTCGGAACCCCTATTATGGAGCATAGAGACTTCTTAAGAGTTAGTGTAATACTTAGAAATCTACCCAATCTGATTCAACGAGTTAAGGAACTAGAAAAAAAGTCCTAAATTTGCGGGATTTTCGCCCTAAAAATGAACATTAAGCAGCATACCAT